>NZ_CAKASO010000035.1:0-45735 GCF_916862475.1 Nocardioides sp. Leaf374 | reverse complement strand
CCGCGGCGTACGGCGGGTTGAGGCGGGTCGGGCCCGGTCATCCTCCGAGGCATGGACCCGCCCCCCCGCAGGCGGCTCCGGCCCGCGCCGGCGCCAGCATCACCTTCCCCGTCGTGCGCCGTGGGGGCTACGACACCGCGGCCGTCGACACCAAGGTCAAGCAGTTGGCCGCGGAGAAGGCCGGACTCGCCGGCAGCCTCGGCGAGTCCGAGCGGCGCGTCGTCGAGCTCGAGGCCCGCCTGGCCAGCCTGGAGCAGCAGGTCAAGGAGAACGAGACCCCCTCCTACGCCGGTCTCGGGGGGCGTGCCAGCGCCATGCTCCGCCTCGCCGAGGAGGAGGCCGACGAGATCCGCGGCACCGCGATGCGCGAGGCCGACGCGATCCGCGCCCAGGCGACCCGCGACGCCAAGCAGATCCGCACCGAGGGCCAGCGCGAGGCCGAGGACATGCGCATGGTGCAGCTCAAGGAGCTCGACGAGCACCGCGCCCGCACGCTCGCCGACGCCGAGCAGGAGCGCGAGCTGGCCCGCAGCGAGGCCGCCGACCTGATGGCCTCGGCCAAGCGGGAGTCCGACCAGCTGCGCCTGGCCGCCAAGCAGGAGACGACCGAGATGCGCACGGGCGCCCAGCGCGAGGTGGAGCAGGCGCGTGCCGCCGCCGACCGCGAGGTCACCGAGGCACGCCGCACCCTCGCGGTGGAGAAGGAGCGGCTGGCCCGCGAGGCCACCGACCACCACAGCAGCGCGATGGCCGAGACCCGCAAGCTGGTCGAGGAGGCCGAGCAGCGCGCCGCCGCGGCCGAGGCCCGGGCGCAGGAGGCCGCCACCCAGGCCGCTACCCAGCGCCAGCAGGCGAAGTCGGAGGCCGACGCCGTGGTCACCCGCGCGCGCCGCGAGGCGGAGCAGGTCGTGGCCTCGGCCCAGACCCAGGCCGACTCCATCACCTCCTCGGCCACCGCCGAGGTCGAGCGCGAGCTGGCCATGCTGCGCACCGAGGTCGCCCGGCTGGCCAAGCGCCGCGACGGCATCACCGCCCAGCTGGCGAGCCTGCGCGACGTCGTCGCCGGCTTCGGTCAGGACGACGAGGACGAGTGAGCGACCAGCCCGACCCGCCGGCGCCCGGCGCGGACCCGACGACGGCCGGGCCGGTCGTCGACCCGGCCGCCGCGGCGCCGGCACCCGAGGTGCTGCCGGTCACCGGCGTGCCGCAGAAGGGCAAGCGGCAGGGGCTCGTCGGCGGGCCCGAGCACCTCGGCACCCCCGGGGCGCCGCTGGACCGCACGGCGCCGTACCTGATCGGGTTCCTGGGCGGGTTGGGCTTCGTCACGGCCTACTGGCTCGGCACGACGCTGCTGGCCATCGGCTCCACGCTGCTGCTGGTGGTGGTCGCGCTGTTCATCGCCGCCGGCCTCAACCCGGCGGTGGAGTTCTTCGAGCACCGCGGGCTGCGCCGCTCGTGGGCGGTGCTGGTGGTGACCCTGGTCTTCCTCGGTGCCATCGCCCTCTTCGTGGTGGCGATCGTGCCGGTCATCACCGACCAGGTCGCCTCGCTGACCGCCAACGCCCCGGTGTGGTTCGACCAGCTGCTGCAGAACCCCAAGATCCAGAAGCTCGACGAGGAGTACCAGATCGTCGAGAAGGCCCAGGACTACGTCGCCGGCGGTGACTTCGTCACGGGCCTGTTCGGCGGTGTGCTCGGCTTCGGGATCGCCCTGCTGGGCGCCCTCTTCAACCTCTTCATCGTGCTGGTGCTGACGCTCTACTTCCTCTCCGCGCTGGAGACCACCAAGGGCGCGCTCTACAAGCTGGCCCCCGCCTCGCGTCGCGACCGGGTCACCCGCCTCGGGGACCGGATCGTGGCCAGCATCGGGGGCTACGTGTCGGGCGCCTTCCTCGTCGCCCTCTGCGCGGGCCTCACGTCGCTGGTCTTCCTCTTCGCCGTCGGCCTCGGCGAGTACGCCGTGGCGCTGGCCTTCGTCGTGGCCCTGCTCGACGTCATCCCGATGATCGGCGCGACGATCGGCGCCACGATCGTCACCGCCATCGCCTTCGCCACCGACGTGCGCACCGGCCTGATCTGCGTGGTCTTCTACGTCGTCTACCAGCAGCTCGAGAACTACGTGATCTACCCCCGGGTCATGGCCTCCTCCGTCGACGTCCCGGGTGCCGTCACCGTGATCGCCGCCCTGGTGGGCGCCGCGCTGCTCGGCGTGGTGGGCGCGCTCCTGGCCATCCCCACCGCGGCCGCGGTGCTGATGCTGACCCGCGAGGTCTTCGTACGACGCCAGGACGCCCGCTAGACCCACCTGTCCCCGGGCCGCACCCCGCTCAGCCGGCGCGGACCAGCGTGGTCCAGCCGTGGGGGTTGGTCCAGGCGTAGGTGCCGTCGGGATGCCGGTGGTAGCTCCAGGGTGGGCTGCCCTCGGAGCCGGTGGTCTTGAGCCGGTGGTGGTGGCGGCACAGCGGCGCCAGGTTGGAGGGGTGGGTCTGGCCGGGCTTCCCGCCATGGTCGGGGTCTCGGTAGGGCTGGATGTGGTCGAGGTCGCAGCGTCGTGACGGCACGCTGCAGCCGGGGAACACGCAGCGTGGGTCGCGCAGGGTGACGTGTTCGCGCATCCACGGTGGTGGGTCGTGCCGGTCCACGGCGCCGGCGGTGGTGGGGTTGAGGTCGATGACGGGTCTCACGTAGACCTTGGTGCCGTGGAGCCAGCGGCGCAGGGTGGTGGTGGAGACGACCCCGAGACCTTCGACGACCGCGGTGCCCGGTGGTGGGCCGGTGCGGTCGATCTGGGAGAGGTGGCTGGTCTCGTGGTGGCGGTGGACCGGGGTGGGGCGTAGGTCGGGTCCGGTGGTGCGGTAGGGGTCGCTCGCGGGCTGCTCCCCGGGGGTGGGGTGGCTTCGAGACGCTCGCTGCGCTCGCTCCTCAGCCACCGGGGTCGTGGTCTGTCCGGCGGGCGTGGTCTCGGGGTCGTTGCCCGCGGCGGGGCTTCGAGACGCTCGCTGCGCTCGCTCCTCAGCCACCGGGGTCGTGGTCTGCCTGGCGGGCGTGGTCTCGGGGGCGTTGCTGGCGGAGGCCTGGCTTCGAGACGCTCGCTGCACTCGCTCCTCAGCCATCGGGGTCGCCGCGGGGCCTGCGGGCACTGCTGCAGGGGGCTCGGAGTCGCCCTCGGAACCCGGGGCGGGCAGGTCCCACGGGTCGGGCCGGGGCTCCTCGGCCGGGGCCTCGGCGGGCGGCGGGGGCTCCTCCAGCGCGGGTCCTTCGCCGCTCATGCGGGCCGTGTCGAGGGCGGCGAGGGTCTCGGCGCGCTCGAGGTCCTCGGGGCGCAGGTGGACGTAGACCACCCGCTCCTTCGCAGTCGTGGGCTCCACCGAGTCCAGTGCCGTCAGTCCTTGGGCGCGGTCGGTGATGACCCCGATCGCACGGGCCTTGCGGACCTCCAACGACTCGACCACGGCTCCGGTCGAGGTCTGGTGGCGGCCGAGCTCGGCGGCGGTGGCGCAGATCAGGTCGTGGAACCGGGTGAGGTCCTGGGTGTCACCGAGCACCTCGAGCCACGAGGTGCCCGACGCGGAGCCGCGGTCGACGTCGTGGGTCACCCTCACGTTCCACCCACCGCGTGCCTTCTCCTCCAGCGCGGCCTGGGCGTGGGGGTCGTGCCTGGCGGCGGCCTCGGCGACGAACAGCTCGATGCGCCGCGCGCCCAGGCTCTGTGCGCGGGAGCCGAGGGCGGCGACCTTGCGGTCGACGTACGCAGCCCCGGTGTCGTTCAACACCTGGGTCTGGGAGGCGATCCGCCGCGCGCGCCAGCCGGGGAGGGTGAGGTCCTCCACCATCGCCCAGATGCGCGGGAGACGGTGGACCAGCTCCATGACCTCGGCGAGGTTGCAGCCGGCGTTGACCGGGGAGATGTCCAGGGCCAGGGCGAGGGGTTCGGCGGCGAACTCGTCGAGGCCGTGGCGGATCATCCCGGGCACCGACCAGGCGTAGGCCTGGTCGGGGTTCAGTGCTCCCCAGCGGGCCATGACGCGCAGGGTGCGACGCTCGGCGGCGCGTACGGAGCGGGCGGTGTCGTCGGCGTACTCCAGGACGTCGTCGGCGTCGAGGGACTCGATGTCGACCACGGTGCCGGTGGTGTCGAGGTCGAGGAGCATGCACCCAGTTTATTCGAACACGTATTCGATGACTAGGTCTGCCGGTGGATCTGTGGAGAGGGTTGCGCTGTCGCGTGAGGGTGGTTTCGAGACGGTCGCTGGCGCTCCCTCCTCAACCACCGTGCGAGGCGTGGTTTCGAGACGGTCGCTGGCGCTCCCTCCTCAACCACCGGGCGGGGCCGTGGTTTGAAGACGGTCGCTGGCGCTCCCTCCTCGACCACCGCGGTCCTGGCGGCCGGCCCTCGACCACCGCGGGCGAGCGGCGGGTCAGACCCTCCCGGCGGGCAGGACGGCGTCAGGCCGCTCGAACCACACGGTCGCACCTCCTCCGGGAGTGCCCCAGAGACCGGTCGCGTCGCCGTGCGCTTCCACGACGCGCCGGTCGGTGGCCAGACCCACCCCGGTGCCGGCCACCGCGGTGTGCACGCGCTCGAGCGGCTTGAAGACGCGGTCGCGGTCGGCCTCGGCGACGCCCAGGCAGTGGTCGACCACCACGAGCCGCACCGAGCCGGGGGTCACCTCAGGCCGGCGTCGGCTCGACCCGGACGACGCCCCGCTCGCCGAGCTTCACCGCCACCACGCCGGCCAGGATGAGCAGGCCGCCGGCCAGCTGCACCGGGCGCGGCAGCTCGTCGAGGAGCAGCCACGCGAAGCCGACGCCGGCGAGCACCTCGAGGAGGGCGACGAAGGAGGCCAGCCGCGAGCCCAGGCGACGCCCGGCCGCGATACCGGTGGTGTAGGCCACGGCCGCCGTCACCAGCCCGAGCAGCAGCAGCGGCAGCCACCAGTCGACGGTCGTGCCGCCGTAGGTGACCGGACGCGTCGACCCGGCCATGGGCAGCACGCCGACCAGGCCCAGCAGGCCCAGGACCGCCGCCCCGACGACCAGGCCGCCGGCGGCCAGGGTCAGCGGAGGCAGCCCGTTGCCCTCGTCGGCGGAGATCACGAAGTACGACGCGGCCCCCACCATCGCCCCCAGCGACCACAGCACGCCCACCACGCTGAGGTCGGCACCGGAGAGCAGGTCGAGCACCAGCACGAGACCGGCGGCGGCCAGCGCCGCGCCCAGCAGGGTGACGGGTCCGGGTCGCTGGCCGTGGCGCAGCCAGAGCCACACCACCACGGCCGCGGGCGCGGTGTACTCGATGAGCAGCGCCGGCCCGACCTGCATGTGCTGCACCGCGGAGAAGTAGCAGAACTGCGCACCGGCGACGGCGAGCACGCCGTAGGTCACCACGAGGGCGGCGTTGCGGCGCAGCAGCGACCACCGCCCGCGCAGCGAGGCCAGCCCGAAGGGCAGCACGACGAGGGCGGCCAGCCCCACCCTGACCAGCACGCTCGAGCCCGGCGTCCACCCGGCGTCGAGCAGCCCACGGGCCAGGGCGCCGGAGGCACCGAAGGCGGTCGCCGAGACGACGGCGAGCACGAGCCCCGACACCAGGCGGGAGCCACCGGCGGGACCGCCGGCCGACCGGGTGGCGTCATGGGTCATCGTCGTCATGATCCATGACGCTACGGGCCGTCGGGTAACCTGTCAACGTGGTTTTCGCCCATGACACCGAGATGTCGCTCCAGTCCGCCGTGGTGCTCGCCAACTCCGCCGAGCCCCCCGACACGCTGGAGAGCGTCGCCGACCTCGACCGGTTCCTCGCCGACTTCGAGTACTCCGGGCGCCACGACCGCACGCGCGCCGAGCTCGACGCCGTGCGCGCGCTGCGGCCGGTGCTGCGCGAGCTGCTGACCGCCGAGCGCGACCACGCCGTCGAGCTGGTCAACGCGATGCTGAGCGAGGCCCGAGCGCTGCCCCAGCTGGTGCGCCACGAGCCCTACGACTGGCACGTGCACGCCGTGCTGCCCGACGCGCCGCTCGTCACCCGGATCACCGTCGAGACCGCGATGGCCATGATCGACGTGATCCGCACCGACGAGATGTCACGGCTGGGCGTCTGCGCCGACGAGGACTGCGACGGTGTCGTGCTCGACCTCTCCCGCAACCGCTCGCGCCGCTTCTGCTCGACCACCTGCGGCAACCGCAACGCCGTCGCGGCCTACCGCGCCCGCCAGAGCGACGGCTGAGCCACCGGCTGGGCGACCGGCTGGGCGACCGGCTGGGCAGGGGGACTCGGCGGGAGGCCGGTCAGCACCACCGCGGGTCGTAGGCCGGCCGCAGCGGGCGGTCGCGGCGCACCACCGGCAGCGCGTCCCCGAAGCCGGCGCAGGTCGCCTCGAAGTCCCGGTCGCGGTACTCCACGACCACGACCTGGTCGCCGAAGACCTCGGTGTAGGCGTCGCACTCGTCGTAGCGTCCGCACTCCTCGGCCACCGCGAGGTCGAAGCCGATGCGGGTGCCGTCGTAGCCGGCGAGGTTCTTCTGGGCCACGGCCAGGCCGGACTCGTGGCCGCGCTCGACGAACAGCGACGCGAGCGCGAGGTTCTGTGCCCGCCTCAGCAGGCCGTCGCTGCGCAGGAAGGAGTCGAGGTTGTCGAGCTCGACGGCCTCGAAGCCGTCGCGGGCGCAGCCGTCGATCCAGCGCCCCACGATGCGGGCCACGCGCTCGCGCTTGGAGGCGGTGCGCAGGTCGAGCAGCCACTCCCCCCAGGCCGAGTCCACGACCGGTCGGCCCCGGTCGTCCTTGAGCACCAGCGACCAGCGCTCGCGCCAGAAGCGCCGCGCGTCGGGCTGGGTCTGGAAGCCGTTGACGTAGCAGACGTCGTAGACCCCTGCCGGCTCCTCGGTGCGGTCGCGCACGACGATCCCCACGTGGTCGGGCACCTCGTCGACCCCGCCGAGCTGGTAGTCGACGTCGGTCGCCGCCGGGAGCGCCGGAGGCGCCGACGGCTCCTCGACGGCGCGCTCCCCCGCCGTCGGTGCGCCGGTGCTCGCACCCGAGGCGCCGCCCGGGGCGGCAGCGAGCAGGGGCCCGACGGTGAGACCGAGGAGCAGCACGAGGAGCAGCACGAGGAGCGGGGACGTCGTGCGCGGACTCCGGGCGGTGGGTCGGTGCGACATGGGCGGCAACCTAGCAGCGGGCGGCGCTGCCTCCCGCCGCCCGTCGGCGTGCCTCAGGTCCCCGCCCCGACGGCCGATGGGGAGGACGAGGCGGGCGCGAGGCCCGCCCGTCCGAGGGGGGACGGACCCGAACGATGCGCATTCTGGTGGTGGACGACGATCCGGACCTGTCGACGCTGATGGAGATCTTCCTCGGCCGCGCCGGGCACGACGTGGAGCTGGCGCCCGACGGTCGCTGCGGCCTGCGGCGGCTGCTCGCGGGCGGCTTCGACGCGGTGGTGCTGGACTGGATGATGCCGACCCTCGACGGCCTGGGGCTGACACGGGCGGTGCGCAGCGACCCGGCGCTGCGGGGCCTGCCGCTGCTCATGGTCACCGCGCGCCGCGACCACGCCGCGGCCTACGCCGCCGGCGTCGACGAGGTGCTCGACAAGCCCTTCAGCGGGGCCGGCCTGGTGTCGGCGGTCGAGACGCTGGGGCGGCGTACGCCGGCCCGGGCGGGCTCGGCCTCGTGAGGAGCCCGGTCGTCGGCCCCGAGGTCCTGGCCCCGGCGGCGACCTCCGGCGGCGACGCCGCGGCCGACCACGACGCCCGCGCCTCCCACACCGCGCTGCGCGCCCTCGCCCGGGCCGAGCAGCGGTGGCGGATGACGATGGACAGCTCCCCGCTCGGCATGGCCCTGCTCTCGGTGGAGGGCCGCTTCCTGCGCGTCAACCGCGCCCTGTGCGCCCTGCTCGGTCGCGACGCGGAGTCGCTGCGCGCGCTGGCCTCGAGCGACGTGGTCCACCCCGACGACGCGGCCGTGGCGGCCGTCGAGTCGGCGCGCTGCCTCACCGGCGAGCAGGAGTCCTCCCGACTGCTGCAGCGCTGGCGACACGCCGCGGGTCACCACGTCTGGGTGGAGGTCACCGCCGCGGTCGTGCGCGAGGACGACGGCACCCCCATCCACGTCGTCGCCCACGTCGAGGACGTGAGCGCCCAGATGCAGGACCGGGCCCGCCTCGAGCACCTGCTCGGCGAGCTGGCCACCCGCACCACCGAGCTCGAGCGCTCCAACCAGGACCTGGAGCAGGTGGCCGCGGTGGCCTCGCACGACCTGCGCGGGCCGCTGACCGTGCTCACCGGCTGGCTGGAGATCCTCGACCACGAGTACGCCGGAGCCCTCGGCCCCCGCGGGCGCGAGCTGCTGCGACGCGCCGACCAGGCGTCGGGGCGCATGATGGACCTGCTCGACGCCCTGCTGCGCCACGCCCGCGTCGGCGGCCACGTGGTCGAGCGGCAGCTCGTGGCCCTCGACGACGTGCTCGACCAGGTCGTCGTCGACCTCGGCGACACGGCCGCGCGCGGCCTCGTGCGGCGCGACCTCGCGGCCCCGACGGTGCGGGCCGATCCCGCGCTGCTGCGCCAGCTGCTGCAGAACCTGCTCGGCAACGCCGTGAAGTTCCGCTCCCCCGACCGCGCACCGCGGGTGGTCGTGACCTCGGCGGTGACCCCGCAGGGCCACGAGCTGGCGGTGGTCGACAACGGCCGGGGCATCGCGGCCTCCCAGCGGGCGCGCGTGCTCGACATGTTCGGCCGCGACGACAGCGACCCCGACCACGGTCACGGCATCGGGCTGGCCACCTGCGCGCGGATCGCGTCGCTGCACGGCGGACGTCTCCTCGTCGAGGACACCCCGGGCGGGGGCACCACCGTGCGGATGACCCTGCCGTCCTGACCGGGCTAGAAGTCGAAGCTGTCGAACATGTCGCCGAGGCCCTCGCCGACGCCGCCGACGGCCTCGCCCAGGCCCTCGCCGATCTCACCGATGGCGTCGAAGCCTCCGAAGGCACCGAACATCAGCCCCATGAACATGAAGTCCATGGTGGTGAACGACCCGAAGTAGCCGCGGGCGTAGGGCTGGTAGGCCGGGCCGCCCTGCCAGTAGGGCACCCGCTGCGAGCCGACCATCACCTTGCGGATGTCGGGGTCGGCGCCGGCGCGCACCCGCTCGGCGTCGAGGGCGCAGGCCGGCACGTCGCGCTGGGCTCCCCCGGTCGGCGTCCAGGGCACGTCGGTCACCGAGAGGCCGTGGCGGGGGTCGAAGAAGCAGGGCGGACGGCGCGTGGGCAGCGCCTCGCCGGCCACGCGGGCCTGGACGCAGGCGATCGCGTAGCGACCGTCCTCGAGGATCTCGGTGACGTGGCGCACGTCGTCGGGCCGCTCCATCGCGTCGGCGGCGGCCTTGGCCGACTCGTAGGCGTCGAGCGCGCGCTGGTAGTCGGCGTTGGCGCCGGCGTCGAGGGGCTGGCCGGCCAGCTCAAGGTCGAGCTCCTGGAGCTCGACCCCGAGCGCGGTCACGTCCTCGGCCGCCAGCTTGCGCACCGGCGCGAGCTCG
This sequence comes from Nocardioides sp. Leaf374, assembly GCF_916862475.1. Classification (NCBI taxonomy): domain Bacteria; kingdom Bacillati; phylum Actinomycetota; class Actinomycetes; order Propionibacteriales; family Nocardioidaceae; genus Nocardioides; species Nocardioides sp. Leaf374. The sequence goes on along the minus strand of NZ_CAKASO010000035.1, from coordinate 36,197 downwards.
GCCTCCTTGGCCGCGAGCACCTTGCGCTGGTGGCCCCGGCCGGCCAGCGCGGCGACGGCGATGGCACCGAGGACCAGGGCGAGGACGAGGAGGTACTCCATGTCCCCACTGTACGGAGCCCCCGAGGGACCGCCAGCCCCTCGCCCGCTGCCCTGCGGCTGTGCCTGTGCCTCAGCGGGCGGAGTAGTCGCGGAACCCCCGCTTGGTCTTGCGGCCGAGGTAGCCGGCGGTGACCAGGTGCTCGAGCAGCGGGGCCGGGGCGAAGCCCGGCTCGCGGAACTCGAGGTAGAGCTCGCGCTGGATGGCCAGCGACACGTCGTTGCCCACGACGTCGAGTAGCTCGAAGGGACCCATCGGGAGGGCGCAGCCCTGCTTCATGGCCACGTCGATGTCGTCGGCGGTGGCGTAGTGGGCCTCGAGCATCTTGACCGCGTCGTTGAGGTAGGGGAAGAGCAGGGCGTTGACGATGAAGCCGGCCCGGTCACCGCACGAGACCGCGACCTTGCCCACGGCCGCGCACAGCGCCCGCGTGGTCTCGGTGACCTCGTCGGAGGTGGCCACCGTGGAGACGACCTCGACCAGCTTCATCACCGTGGCGGGGTTGAAGAAGTGCATGCCGACGACGTCCTGCGGCCGGCTGGTCACCGTGGCCATGGCGATGATGGGCAGGCTCGAGGTGGTGGTGGCCAGGATCGCCCCCGGCTTGCAGATCTCGTCGAGGTTCTCGAAGAGGGTGGTCTTGACGGCGAGGTCCTCGGCGATGGCCTCGACCACCAGGTCCACGCTGGCCAGGTCCTCCAGGCTCGTGGTGCCGCTGATGCGGGCCAGCACCTCGGCCTTGGCCTCCTCGGTGGCCCGCCCGCGCTGGATCTGCTTGTCGAAGCTGCGGGTGACGGTGGCGCTGACGCCGTCGACCTTGTCGGCCGAGCGGCCCACGACGAGCACGTCGTAGCCGGCCTTGGCGAAGACCTCCACGATGCCGCTGGCCATGGTGCCGGTGCCGACGACGCCGACCTGGCGGATGCCGTGGCGCAGCTGCGGCAGCTCGTCGGCCGACGGGGTCGCGGCGTCGGCGACCACGACCGGGCTGTCGGGGGCCTCGTAGGTGTAGAAGCCGCGCCCGGTCTTGCGGCCCAGCAGACCGGCGGTGACCATCTGCTTGAGGATCGGGGTGGGCGCGTGGAGGCGGTCGCGGCCCTGGCGGTACATCGTCTCGAGGATCTCGTAGGCGGTGTCGAGGCCGATCAGGTCGAGCAGCGCCAGCGGGCCCATCGGGTAGCCGCAGCCGAAGCGCATCGCGGCGTCGATGTCCTCGCGCGAGGCGTAGCGGCCCTCGAACATGGAGGCGGCGTGGTTGAGGTAGCCGAAGAGCAGCGTGTTGGCGATGAAGCCGGCCTTGTCGCCACAGACCACGGGGCTCTTGCCCAGGCGGCCGAGCAGCGCCTGCACGTCGTCGAGCACGGCGGGCTCGGTGACGACCGTGCGCACCACCTCGACCAGCTTCTGCACCGGTGCGGGGTTGAAGAAGTGCACGCCCACCACGCGGCCCGGGCGCGAGGTGGCGCTGGAGAGCTCGGTGACCGAGAGCGAGGAGGTGTTGGTGGCCAGCACCGTGTCGGGACCGACGATCGCGTCGAGCTCGCGGAAGATCGCCTGCTTGGTCGCCATCGACTCCACCGCGGCCTCGACGACCAGGTCGACGTCGGCCAGGTCCTTCAGCGACGTGGTCAGGGTGACCCGGCCGAGCAGCTCGGCCTGCTCCTCCTCGGTGAGCTTGCCGCGGCGCACCGCACGCCCCGTGGAGTGCTCGAGGTACTGCCGACCGCGCGCCACGCTCTCCTCGCTCAGCTCGACGCCGACGACCGCGAAGCCGTGCCGGGCGAAGACCTCGGCGATGCCGGCGCCCATCGTCCCGAGCCCCACCACGCCGATGGCGGTGAAGTCGCGGCCGGCGTCGGCAGAGGTGTCGGGAGTGGTCTCGAGGCTCGTCATGGGCGGCATCATGGCACGCGTCACCGACCCGGGCCGTGAACTAGTTCACCCACCGGTAACTTGAACGATCCAGACGCGCTCAGGCCCCGCGACGTCCCAGCCGGCGAGACATCGCGACCCGCGGACCCGCGGCGACGGCGCCCCCGCGCTCGAGACCCGCGGCCCGCTCGGCGGCCAGCGCGCGCGCCACGTACGCCGGCGGCCGCGCCTGCTCGGCGTACCCCAGGCGCGCGTAGAGGGGTCCGTTCCACGGCAGGTCGCGGTAGGTGGTCAGGGTCATCAGCCCGGCGCCCGACCAGCGCGCCTCCTCCTCGGCCGCGCGCACCAGCGCCGTGCCGATCCCGCGACGACCGTGCGAGGGCAGCACCGAGAGCTGCTCGAGGTGGACCGCCCCCGGCTCCTCGTGGCCGTGGTCCACGACGTGGGCGAAACCCACCACCTCCTGGTCCGTGCCGTGCACGGCTACGAGCACGGAGCCGGGCAGGGCCGCGCGGTCGAGCCCGGAGGGCGCCGGGGCGAGCAGCGCGGCCGGCAGGTCCTCCCCCAGGTGCGCGCGGAAGAGGGCTCCCCCGCTGTCCTCGACGGCGGCCAGCCGCCGCAGCTCGGAGGGGCGGGCGTGGCGCACGCGCCAGGCCGGGGGGAGCGGCGGGTGGTCGGACACGGGCGCCACTGTAGATTCCTGGCCCGTGAGACTCGTCGTTGCGCGCTGCCAGGTCGACTACGCCGGACGGCTGACGGCGCACCTGCCGATGGCCACGCGGGTGCTGATGATCAAGGCCGACGGGTCGGTGCTGGTGCACTCCGACGGCGGGTCCTACAAGCCGCTGAACTGGATTTCGCCGCCCTGCACGCTGCGCGAGGCCACCACCGAGGAGGGCCAGGTGGAGTGGACGGTGCGCAGCCGCGCGAGCGCCAAGGGGCCCGAGGACACCCTGCGGATCCTCATCGAGGAGGTCCTCCACGACTCCTCCCACGACCTCGGGGTCGACCCCGGCCTGCAGAAGGACGGGGTGGAGAAGCACCTGCAGGTGCTGCTGGCCGAGCAGCCGGCGACCCTCTCGCCCGGGCTCACGCTGGTGCGCCGCGAGTTCCCGACCGCGATCGGCCCGGTCGACCTGATGTGCCGCGACACCGAGGGCCGCAGCGTCGCCGTCGAGATCAAGCGGCGCGGGGAGATCGACGGCGTCGAGCAGCTCACCCGCTACCTCGAGCTGCTCAACCGCGACCCGCTGCTCGCGCCCGTGCGCGGCATCTTCGCCGCCCAGGAGATCAAGCCCCAGGCCCGGGTGCTGGCCACCGACCGCGGGATCGCCTGCGCCCTCGTCGACTACGACGCCCTGCGCGGCGTCGACGACCCCACCCACCGGCTCTTCTGACCGTGGCGACCTCCGCTGCGGGTGCGCCCCGGCTCTTCCACGTGGCGCTCGCGACCGACTGGGAGGCGGCCCGGGAGTCGGGCACCTACACGACCTCCACCCGCGGCGTGAGCCTGGAGCAGGAGGGCTTCGTCCACGCCAGCCGCGCCGACCAGTGGCGCGGGGTCCACGCGCGCTTCTACGCCGACTGCCCCGACGCCCTGGTGCTCCTCGAGATCGACCCCGCGCTGCTGGGGTGCGACGTGGTCGACGAGCCGGTGGAGCCCGGTCGGGCCGACGCCGAGACCTTCCCCCACGTCTACGGCCCCGTGCCCGCGGCCGCCGTCGTGCGGGTGCTGCCCCTCGACGAGGCGCTGCGCGAGGGTCCGGGCTGACCCCCCGGGCTGACCCTGAGCGCCCGCGCCGCTCAGGCCACCGGCTCCACGCGTGCCGGGAGCAGCACCGAGACCGTCGTGCCGACCCCGGGCTCGCTGTCGACCTCGATCCGGCCCCCGTGGGCCCGCACGATGCTGTCCACGATGGACAGACCGAGGCCCGCTCCCGGCACCTGGTCGCGCACCGCCCGCGGCGAGCGGTAGAGCCGGTCGAAGATCTGCGGCACCTCGACGGCCTCCATGCCCGTGCCGGTGTCGCTCACGCTCAGGGCCAGGTCGCCCTCGCGCGGCGCGCAGTCGACGAGCACCCGCCCGCCGGGAGCGGTGAACTTCACGGCGTTCGACAGCAGGTTGTCGAGCACCTGCCCGAGCCGCTGCTCGTCGCCGGTCACGAGCAGGGCACGCGCCCCCTCGGGGGCCACGCCCGCCGCGAGCGTCGAGGAGAGCTCCAGACCCCGGCCCCGGGCACCGACCCGCGCCCCGTCGACGGCGGCGCGCACCACCTCGACGAGGTCGACCGGCTCGGCGTCCATGTGCTCGCGGTCGTCGAGGAAGGCCAGGTCGAGCAGGTCGTTGACCAGCCGCAGCTCGCGGTTGGCGTTGCGTTCCACGATGGCCAGCATGCGACGCGCCGCCGGGCCGACCTGGCTCTCGCCGAGGTCGAGCAGGAGCTCGGTGTAGCCGATGATCGACGTCAGCGGGGTGCGCAGCTCGTGGGAGACCGTGGCCAGGAGCTCCTCGCGCACCCGGTCGGACTCCTGCTGCAGCGCGAGGCGCGCGGTCACGTCGCGCACCGTGGCGCAGGTCAGCGGCTCCCCGTCGTGGGAGACCGCCGCCAGCGAGATCTCGGCCGGGAACTCGGTGCCGTCGGCGCGCACCGCCGCGAGCTGCAGCAGTCCCATGGCCCGGGCGCCGCCACCGCCGGTGAAGGCCCCGCGTCGCGCAGGGTGGGCCTCGCGCAGCCGCGGCGGCACGAGGACCTCGACGGGCTCCCCCAGCAGGTCGTCAGGGTCGTGCCCGAAGACCGCCGAGCACTGGGCGTTGGCGCGCACGATCCGACCGTCGGCGTCGATCACCACGATGGCGTCGGGCGACGCCTCGAAGACCCCGCGCATGAGAGCGCTCTCGTCGGGTGGTCGATCCTCCACGCAGCGACAATAGGCCGCGGGGGACGCGTGACGCGTCCCGCCTGATCCGTGGGTCGTACCGATTCGGTCACACCAGGGCGGCGACCTCGTCGGCGCACCCCCAGGAGAGCGTGACGCCGGCGCCCCCGTGGCCGTAACAGTGGACCACGTCGCCCACCCGCTCCAGGCGCACGTGCGGTCGCGCCGGCCGCAGCCCCACGGCGTGCCCGAGCACCGGAGCCGCCGAGATCCCCGGCACCAGGGCCTCCGCCCGCTCCAGCAGGCCTGCCGCCGTCGCGAGCGACGGGGTGCGGTCCCACACGCCCTCCTCCGCGGTGCCGCCCACCACCACGTCGTCGGCCCGGGGCACGACGTACGTCGGTCCGGTGCCGTCGAGCCACCACCGGTCGACCCCGGTCCGGGCGACGCGCACGACCTGGCCCCGCACCGGGGTCACCGCGAGGTCGCCGGCCAGAAGCCGCGCGCCGAGCCCTGCGCAGTCGACCACCAGCGCCGCGTGCGGGCCGCTCGCCGGCAGGGAGCCCAGCGCCAGCCGCGTCAGCGAGCCGCCCGCGGCCAGCACCTCGCGCTGCAGCCACCTGAGGTAGCGCGGCATCTCGACCACCGGTGCCGCGAACCGGTAGCCGTCGACGAAGCCCGCCGGCAGGTCCGTCGCCGTGGGTCGCGACAGGTCGGGCACCGCGCCGGCCCACCACGGATCGGGCGTCGCCGCACGGAGGACCTCGGTGCCCACGACGACACGCACCCCGGTCCGCTCCCCGTCGGGGTCGGCCGCGGCGAGGGCGACCAGCTCCTCGCGGGTGGTCGCCGCCCACCCGCTCACCCGCTCCTGCGGTCCGGCGCGGTAGGGGTACCAGAGCGCCGCCGCCACCGCCGAGGTCGTCTCGAGCGGCAGGTCGCGCGCGACCACGTCGACGCGGTGCCCGGACCGGAGCAGGCGCAGGGCACAGGTGAGCCCGACGACCCCCGCCCCGACCACGACCACGCGCTGCACGCCCCCAGTGTGGACCACCGCGACGCCGTGCGGTGCCCGTCGAGGCGGGCGGACGTCGGCGACGTCACATACCGCCAGTACGCCACAACCGCCCTTGTTGAATTATGTTCAACACATGTCGCTCCCCCGCACGTCGCGCCCGCTGGGCCGCCGCCCGCTGCCGGCGCTCGCCCTCGTCCTCGCCGTCGTCGCGGCGGTGCTGCTGCCGGTCCCGGCCGGCACCGCCGCGGTCGGTGACGGCTCCGGCGTCACGCGCACCGGGGCCGACCGCGTCGTGTCCCACCCGGTGCGCTTCGACCTGCGCAACCTCAACGAGACCTCGGTGCCCTGCGTCGCCGACGGCGAGGCCTACCCCGTGCGCGCACGCCTCGTCGGACCCCGGCGCGACGTGCTCGGCCAGACCGGCAGCACGCGGGTCAACGTCCTGGTGCACGACGCCGGCACCGGGTCGTGGTTCTGGCGCATGCCCGGGCGACCCGCCCTCGACTACGCCGCGGCACTGGCCCGGCGCGGCGAGACCTCGCTGGTGCTCGACCGCCTCGGCTACGACGCCAGCCCGCTGCCCGACGGCGACGCCACCTGCCTGGGCGCCCAGGCGACCATGCTCCACCAGGTCGTGCAGCACCTGCGCAGCGGGCGTTTCGTCTTCACCTCGGGCCCGGTGGGGAGCACTCCCCTGCACGCCGCGAAGGTCGTCGTGCACGGACACGGCACCGGCGCCGCGATCGCACAGCTCGAGGCCGCGGAGTTCACCGACGTCGACGGCCTGGTGCTGATGTCGTGGTCCGACACGGGCGCGACCCGTCGCGCCCTCGACGAGGCGGTGCGCCAGTCGTCGGCCTGCCTGGCGAGCGCCGGCGGCTACACGGCGTACGGCGCGAGCGCCCGCGACTTCCGCGACCTGCTGTTCTCCTCCGCGCCCGCCGCGGTCCAGCGCGCCGCCGCCGAGCGGCGCAACGCCGTGCCGTGCGGCGACGTCGCCAGCCTGGCCTCGGCGCTGGGCGCCTCCCTGGCCACGACCGACCGGATCGCAGAGCCCGTGCTCCTCCTCCACGGCAGCGAGGACCGGCGCTTCGACGCCGACTCCGCCGCGGCTCAGGCCGACCGGTTCTCCTCCAGCCCCGCGGTGGCGGTGCGCACCGTCCGCGGCGCCGGCAGCGCCCTGCCCCTCGAGGCCCAGTCGGCGCAGGTGCAGCGCGCGGTCCTGCGCTGGCTCGCACGCCGCTGACCTCGCGGCGCGGGCCGGTCGCGCCGTTCCACCCCGCCACGCGGTCCCGGCGGCCTACGGTGAGGGCCCGCTCCCGGCCCCGAGGTGGATCCGTGCCGCTCCGCTCCCTCCGCACCGGCGCCGCCGCCGGGCTCGTCGCCCTGGCCACGGCCGCCGGCCTCACCAGCCCCGCCACGGGCCCGGCCCTCGCCGCGACCCCGACGGCCACGACGGCCACGACGGCCACGACGGCCGACGGCGTGGAGCGCCGTCCGGGCGACGGCGGGTTCGGCGACACCGCCGTGCCCCTGCCCGACCGGGGCGACGACCCGGTGCTCACCGTCGTGTCGAGCCCCGACTTCATGAACGCCGACGTGGGCGACGTGTCGGGGCTGGCCCGCTGGGACGGCGTGCACAACTCGATCAACGACCGCTACGTCACGGCCACCGGCGTCGTGCTCGACCAGCTGCGGGCCGAGGAGCCCGACGCCGTCCTGGTCGCCGGCGACCTGGTCGAGGGGCACTGGGGCGTCGACGTCGACCGCACGGGCATCTTCGGACCCGTGGACACCCCGGCGCGGGCGCGGGCGGCCGTCGGACGCGCCGGCGCGTTCTACTTCGGCGCCTGGGCCCGCCTCTTCGCCCGGCACGGCCTGCCGCTGCCCCACGTGGCCGTGGGCGACCACGAGATCGGCGACGACCCCTGGCCCGGCGGCTCCTTCGACCTCGCCGCGGTGCCGACCTACAAGCGGACCTTCGCCGAGGCCCTCGTCGCCGCCCGCTACGCGCGCTCGCACCGCCCCGTGGGCACGCCGTACGCCGCGACGTCGTACTGGACCGCGCTGTCACCCGAGGTCATGCTCGTCTCGGTCGACGTCTTCGACCCACGACCCGCGGCACGCGCCGGACGCGACGGCATGCGCCTCGACCTGACCGGCGCGCACCTGCGCTGGTTCCGGCGGACCCTGGCGGAGGGACGCGAGCGCTTCCGGTGGGTAGTCGTGCAGGGTCACGTGCCGGCGCTCGGCCCGGTGCGCACGTCCGGCTCCTCCGGGCTCCGGCTCGACGACGGCCCGCGGTCGAGGATGTGGCGGGCCATGACGAGCGCCGACGTCGACCTCTACCTGGCCGGCGAGGTGCACGACGTCACGGCCATCGCCCGCCGGGGTCAGCCGGTGCAGGTCACCCACGGCGGCCTGTTCGCCTTCGGCGGCACCACCTACCTGCGCCTCGACGTCTTCGAGGACCGTCTGGAGCTGAGCACCTACGGCTTCGACACCCGGGTCGACCGCGACAGCGGGACGTTGTGGCAGACCAGCGAGAAGCGCGCCGTGCCCCGCGACCTGCGCTACGAGCCCGGGCGCCGCCTGCGCGGCTCGGCCGTGCTCACGCCCACGGGCCGACTCGTGACGCGCAGCGGCGACCTGGCGCCGGCCACGGAGCTCGACGGCCGCTGACAGGGCGGGTCGGCTCAGGCGCCGGCGGCCCGGGGGGCCGTGGGGTCGGCGCCCTCGGCGCTCTGCTCACGCGCGACGTAGTCCTCGATGTCGTCGATGTCGTCGGCGTTGCGACGCACCACGGCGAGCAGGTCCGACATCGTCGCGACCTCCTCGACCTGCTCCTTGATGAACCACTGCATGAACTGCTCGGAGGCGAAGTCGAACTCCTCGCGCGCGGTGCGCAGCAGCGCGTTGATCTGCTCGGTCACGCGACGCTCCTGCTCCAGGGCGAGCGCGACCGGCGCCACGACGTCGTCGAAGGTCGGCACGGGCGCGTCCACGCCGGGGATCGTCACCGGCGAGTCGGTGTCGAGGAGGTACTGCACCATCATCATGGCGTGCTCGCGCTCCTCGAGCGCCTGGCCGTAGAAGAACGCCGCCATCTGCGGCATCGTCTCGGCGTCGTAGTAGACCGCGCAGGTGAGGTACTGGTTGTGCGCGGCGAGCTCATTGCCGATCTGGGCGTTGAGCTGCTCGACGAAACGGGCGGCGGGCACGGTGCCTCCTGGCGGGCGCGGGACGGACGGACGACGTGGCCGCGGGGCGTGAGGAGGGTCAGGCCGCCTTCGCGAGCTTCTTCTTGCTGACCTTCTTGCCGTCGACCCTGACCAGCTCGCGACGCTTGACCGTATACCCCTCGGGCAGGGTGCCCTCCTTGAGCATCCGCAGCGGGCAGCGCCCGCACTTGGACTTGGAGACGCAGCACTTGGTCTTGGGCAGCTTGGCGACCTTCGCGCCCTTGCCCTTCGCCTTCTTGCTCACGACCACCACGCTAGCACGAGGTGAGGGTAGCCTCACCTCATCTCGCCGGACGGTCAGCCGAGCCCGTGGGCCTCGCGGATCACGTCGACGATGCCGCCCATGATCTCGGTGAGACCGAAGTCCTTCGGCGTGTAGACCGCGGCCACGCCCAGCTCGCGCAGGCGGCGGCCGTCGGAGTCGGGGATGATCCCGCCGACGATGACGGGCACGTCGTCGACACCGGCCTCGCGCAGCCCGTCGAGCACGGCCGGCACCAGCTCCATGTGCGAGCCGGAGAGGATCGAGAGGCCCACGCAGTGGACGTCCTCGGCCACGGCCGCCGACACGATCTGCTCGGGGGTCAGCCGGATGCCCTGGTAGACGACCTCGAAGCCCGCGTCCCGGGCGCGCACGGCGACCTGCTCCGCGCCGTTGGAGTGACCGTCGAGCCCCGGCTTGCCGACGAGCAGACGCAGCCGCCCGCCCAGCTCCTCGCCCGTGGCACGCACCCGGTCACGCACGGTCGAGAGCTCCGTGCCGGCCTCGGCGGCGCCGACCGCGCCGCTCACGCCGGTGGGGGCCCGGAACTCGCCGAAGACCTCGCGCAGCGTGCCGGCCCACTCCCCCGTGGTCGCCCCGGCGCGGGCGGCGGCCAGGGTGGCGGGCATGAGGTTCTCGTCGGTCTTGGCGGTGGCGGCCAGGGCGGCCAGCGCCTCGGCCACCGCCGTCTCGTCGCGCTCGGCCTTCCAGGCCTCGACCGAGGCCCGCGCCGACTGCTCGGCCTGGGGGTCGGCGGCCATGATGGCGCCGTCGAGGTCGGCGGTGAGGGGCGAGGGCTCGGTGGTCTCGTAGACGTTGACGCCGACGATCTTCTCCTCGCCGTTCTCGATGCGCCCGCGGCGGGCCGCGTGGGCCGAGACCAGCTCCTGCTTCATGTAGCCCGACTCGACCGCGGCGATCGCCCCGCCCATGGCCTGCACGCGGTCGATCTCGGCACGGGCGCTGGCGACGAGCTCGGCCACCTTGGCCTCGATGACGTGGGAGCCGTCGAAGATGTCGTCGTACTCCAGCAGGTCGGACTCGAAGGCCAGCACCTGCTGCAGCCGCAGCGACCACTGCTGGTCCCACGGGCGCGGGAGGCCGAGGGCCTCGTTCCAGGCCGGGAGCTGCAGGGCGCGGGCGCGGGCGTTCTTCGACAGCGTCACCCCGAGCATCTCCAGCACGATGCGCTGCACGTTGTTCTCGGGCTGGGCCTCGGTCAGCCCGAGGGAGTTGACCTGCACGCCGTAGCGGAAGCGGCGCATCTTGGGGTCCTCGACGCCGTAGCGCTCCCGGGTGATCTCGTCCCAGAGCTCGACGAAGGCCCGCATCTTGCAGGTCTCCTCGATGAAGCGCACCCCGGCGTTGACGAAGAAGGAGATCCGGCCGACGACCTTGCCGAAGTCGGCCTCCGAGACCTGGCCCGACTCCTTGACCTGGTCGAGCACCGCGATCGCGGTGCACAGCGCGTAGGCCAGCTCCTGGGTCGGCGTCGCCCCGGCCTCCTGGAGGTGGTAGCTGCAGATGTTGATCGGGTTCCACTTGGGGATCTGGTGGACCGTGTAGGCGATCATGTCGCTGATCAGGCGCAGCGAGTGCTCGGGCGGGAACACGTAGGTGCCCCGCGAGAGGTACTCCTTGATGATGTCGTTCTGCGTCGTGCCGGCCAGCTGCGCCGCGACGTCCTCGGGGGTGACCTCGCCACCGTGCGCCGCGCCGGCCTGCTCCTCGGCCACGACCTGGTACATCGCCAGCAGCCACATCGCGGTGGCGTTGATGGTCATCGAGGTGTTCATCGAGGTCAGCGGGATGTCCTGGAAGAGCTTGCGCATCTCGCCGAGGTGCGGCACCGGCACGCCGACCTTGCCGACCTCGCCGCGGGCCATGACCGAGTCGGGGTCGTAGCCGGTCTGGGTCGGCAAGTCGAAGGCGACCGAGAGCCCGGTCTGCCCCTTGGCCAGGTTGGTGCGGTAGAGCGCGTTGGAGGCCGTGGCGGTCGAGTGCCCGGCGTAGGTGCGCATCACCCAGGGCTTGTCCTTCTCGGTCATGGACTGAGAGTAGGGCGAGATCTACCGCTTGGTAACCGGCGTCCGGTGTGGCACATGTGACACCCGCCACCGGCCGGCTCAGGCCGTGACGCGGTCGAGGTCGACGACGCGGATGAGGTGGGAGAGGTGCAGCAGCCGTCGTACGGCGGGGCCCGCGCCGCGCAGCACGAGGTGGTGGCCCTCGATCGAGGCCTGCCGGGTGGCGAAGGCGAGCACCTTGAGCGCCGTCACGTCGACGGTGTCGACGTCGGTGAGGTCGACGACCACCTGGCCGTGGGCGTCGAGGTGGTCGTAGAGCGCCGTGCGCACCCGGAAGGTGCTCCGCACGTCGAAGTCGCCGTGCAGCGCCAGCGTGGGTCCGTCGGTGGTGATGTCCATCGTCGCCCTGCCTCCCGAGCCGCGGCGCCGCCGTCGGCGCCGCTGTCACCTACCTTGACGCCTCCGGCAGGCGTCCGGTTGCACCGATCGGGTGACTTTCTGCGACGTGTCGGTAGGTGAAGCCTCAACCGGAGGCGGCCGCGGACCCCGACACACGGTCCTGGACCACCGCGAGGGCCCCCGTGGCGAGGCCGATGAGGGCCATGCCCGCGACGCCCTCCGGGGCGAAGATGTGCCCGATGTGCACGAGGTAGGCCCCCGGCAGGAGCACCAGGCCCACCAGCGCGGGCACCCGCAGCCGCGCCAGCTGGTCGGCCGCGAGCACCGCCACGCACGCGAGCAGGGCCCACGACCCGATCTCGCCCAGCGGCGTGCCGATGCGGAACATCAGGCTCACCGCGGGCGGGCGGGGCACGCCGGGCCCGAGCTCGTGGGTCACCCAGCCGGCGCCGATGCCGCTGATCACGTCGAGCGCGGAGTAGAAGGTGGCGTAGACGTAGGCCGTCAGCCGCACCACCCACGACACCGGGTCGCGCCGGCCCCGCACGAGGGCGGCGAGCGCGGCGCCGACCAGGGGGAAGACCAGCAGGCCGGGCACGTGCAGCGCGAACCAGCGCCACGAGGTGTCGTAGCTGAGGCCGTGGGGGTGGAAGAGCCCGGCCACCGCCAGCACGAGCCCGGGCAGGGCGAGCAGCAGGGGCCAGGTCACGCGACGACTCATGCCTGCGAACCTAGCCGGGCCCAGGTCGGACCGGCGCGGCCGAGGAGACGCCGGGCGGGCCGAGGGGGCCGGCGGGGCCGATAGGCTCGGGCCATGGTCAACCTCACCCGGATCTACACCCGCACCGGCGACGCCGGCGAGACCCGCCTGGGGGACATGAGCCTCACCTCCAAGAACGACCCCCGGCTCCACGCCTACGCCGACGTCGACGAGGCCAACGCCACCATCGGCGTCGCCGTGGCCCGCGGCGGTCTCGAGGACGACGTGGTCGCCCTGCTGACCCGGATCCAGAACGACCTCTTCGACGTCGGGGCCGACTTCTGCACCCCGGTCGTCTCCGACCCCGAGTTCCCGCCGCTGCGCATCGAGCAGGACTACGTCGACCGTCTCGAGCAGTGGTGCGACGCCTACAACGCCGACCTGCCCGCCCTGCGGTCCTTCATCCTCAACGGGGGCACCGAGGGAGCAGCCCAGCTCCACGTCGCCCGCACCGTCGTCCGTCGCGCCGAGCGCGCCGCCTGGGCCGCCTGGTCCGAGCACGCCGAGACCATGAACAAGGTCGCCATCACCTACCTCAACCGGCTCTCCGACCTGCTGTTCATCCTGGCCCGCCACGCCAACCGCCACCAGGGCGACGTGCTCTGGGTGCCCGGGGGCGAGCGTGGCTGAGCTGTCGCCCGACCGCTTCTGGTCCCTGGTCGACCTGCTCGGCGGTCGCGTCGACGCCGCGGGCGTGGCCCGCCTCGAGGAGGCGCTGCTCGCCGCCGACGTCGAGGAGACGCTGGGCTTCGCCGACGAGCTCGACGCGCTGGTCAGCGAGCTGGTGGTGAGGTGCACCGTCGTGCTCGATCCCGACGAGCAGCGCGTCGAGGTGCCCGACGAGGTCGCCGAGCCGGCCGAGCTCGTCGCCACCGCGGTGGTCGCGGCGGGCCGCGACACCCACGACCGGGTGCTCGGCGCGGGGCAGCCCCTGTCCTCGCGCGAGTGGGCGTGGCGCGAGGCCGCCCTCCTGCTCGAGGCGGGCATGGGCGATGAGCGCCTCGACGACCTCGCCGGCCCCGACGTGCTGCTGCAGTGGCGCACGACGCAGGTGCCCGACCGCGTCGACACCGACTGGGACGCCGACGCGCTCGGCGGGCTCGACCTCGGCATCGACCCGACGCTCGGCGTGGTGCTCGCGCGCGACCCCGACCTCGAGGAGGCCCTGCTCCGGCTGCAGGCAGACCCGGAGTACCAGCGCCGCCGGACCCTGATCGAGGACATCGACCTCCACCTGGTGGTCTCCGAGGTGGCCGAGCCCGAGCTCACCGCCTGGCCCACGCCCGAGGCGGTCGAGCACGCCGTGCTGGAGGTGCCCGTCGGCACCTTCGCCCTCGACGGCTCACCGCGCACCGACACCTACCTCGACCTCGTGGTCACCCTCGTCGTCTCGGTGCAGGAGCAGCTGGGCGACCCGGCCTAGCCGCGCGTCACGCCGGCGCCGGGCTCACCCGTGCACCGGCACTCCTCGCGCTGGAGCCACCAGCCGTTGCGCACCACCGCGGAGTGGGTGCAGGTCATGCCGTGCCAGTCGTGGCGGCAGCTGTCACAGACGAGGCTCATGGTGACTCCCGGGGTTCGGTCGAGGTGGGGAGGCCTGGCCGAGATCCTGCCCTCCACCCTGCCCAACCGGACAGGTCGCCCCTGGTCACGCGGCGGTGGCAGCGACCTCGCTCACACCGACCGGTCGCGGGTCGCGAGGACGGCCGCCGCCGCGGGCCCCATCAGCACCGCGACGACGAGCAGGGAGTGCAGCGTCCCGACCACGTCGGCCAGCTGGCCGAGCAGCGGCGGTCCGGCGAGGAACGCGCCGTAGCCGATCGTCGAGACGACGCTCACCCGCGCCGCCGCCCGGGCGGGGTCGTCGGCGGCCGCGCTCATCCCGACGGGGAACCCGAGGGAGGCGCCCAGCCCCCAGACCACGATGCCGAGGGCGACCAGCGGCAGCGGCTCGGCCAGCACCGTCAGCACGGTGCCCGCACCCGCGGCCGCCGCGCTCGCCCACAGCACCGGGCTGCGTCCGAAGCGGTCGAGCAGCGACGTGCCCAGCAGCCGCCCCGCGGTCATGGCGGTGACGAACGCCGCGAAGCCGGCGACACCCACCCACCGCGGCACGTCGTGGCCGTCGATGAGGGCCAGGGCGAGCCAGTCGTTGGCGGTGCCCTCGACCATGGCGAAGGCCAGGACCATGACCCCCAGCGCCAGGGTCCGGGGCTCCGACCACGCCGTGCGCGGCCGCTGCTCGCTGCGCGCCGACGGGGCCGCGGGGGGCAGGAACGAGGACGCGCCGCGCACCGCCAGCACGACGGCCACGACCACGACCGCCCCGAGGTGCACGGGCATCGCGACGCCGAGGCCGCTCATCGGGATGCCGAGCACGGCGCCGCCGATGGTGCCGAGGCTGAAGCCGGCGTGGAAGCGCGGCATGACCGTGCGCGCCAGACGACGCTCGACCTCGGCGGCCTCGACGTTCATCGAGACGTCCCAGACGCCGATGCCGACACCGTGCACGAAGAGGCCCACCGCGGCGACGGGCACCGACTCGAGCCAGAACGCACCGCACGCGGCGAGCAGCAGCCCCGTGCCGTCGACCAGGGCCCCGCCGCGCAGCACGGCGCCGGGGCTCCAGCGCTCGATGAGCCTCCCCGTGCTGGGCAGGGCGAGCACGGACCCCGCCGCGATCGCCAGCAGGAGCAGGCCGAGGTCGCCGTTGCCGAGGTCGAGGCGCGAGCGCAGGTCGGGGATGCGGGAGACGAGCGAGGCGAAGAGGAAGCCGTTGAGGGCGAAGCTGAGACCGACGGCGTTGCGGGCACGACGCACGGTGGGGTCGGCCGGGATCGTCGTGGTCGTCACGGCATCTGCGCGCCCGGGGGCTTCGCCTCGAGCCAGGACTGGAAGCCGGTCAGCGAGGCCGGGGCGAGGGCGAGCTCGACCTGCCCCGCCGGGGAGTCGCAGCACACGACGACGTGGTCGGGGTAGAGCGAGACCTGCTCGGTGCCGTCGGGCTCGCGTCGACCGACGAGCTCGAGGTCCTCGCGCTGCCACACGCGCTTGGGACGCGGCGAGAGGGAGAAGATGCGGAACCACTCGAGGGTCTCCCCCGAGTAGCGACCGATGCCGAGCAGCCAGCCGCGGCCCGGGCGCTCCGTGCGCACCCGGTGGCTCAGCTCGAAGGTGCCTCCGTCGCGGGAGATGAGCCGGCGGCGCACCACCAGGGCGACGGCGTAGAGCAGCGCGAGGAGGAGCAGCAGCCCGAGAGCGTCGAGCAGCCACTGCCACAGCGGCATCCGCCCACCCCCACCCTGCGCTTGAAAGAGCAACGACCCGAGGCCCTCACCCTACTGGGGTGGGTGCCTCGGGTCGTGGCGGGGTGGTGCTGTGACGTGCAGGGAGGTGCTGGACCTCAGCGGGCCTTCTCGACCGCACGGATGCGGGCCTCGGCCCGGCGGATCCGCTGCTCGGCCTCGTCGCTGGTCGGCAGGCCACGGGCCTCGTCCAGCTCGGTCCGGGCGTTGTCGACGTCGATCTCCTCCGAGAGCACGGCGTGCTCGGAGAGGACGGAGACCCGGTCACCGGCCACCGACAGGAAGCCCCCGTCGACCGCGGCGACCACGACGCCCTCGGGCGCCGAGATCTCCACGACGGCGTCGGTGAGCAGCGAGAGCAGCGGCGCGTGACCGCGCAGCACACCCACGTCGCCCTCGACCGTGCGGGCGATCACCATCGAGGCCTCGCCGGACCACACGGTCCGGTCGGCCGCGACGAGCTCGACCTGCAGGCCGGTGTCGGACGACGCCATCAGAGGCTCTTCTGGATCTCGGCCCACTTCGCCTCGACGTCGTCCAGACCGCCGCACATGAAGAAGGCCTGCTCGGCCACGTGGTCGTACTCGCCGTCGGCGATCTTGTTGAACGCCTCGATGGTGTCCTTCACGGGCACCGTCGAGCCCTCGATGCCGGTGAACTGCTTGGCGACGTAGGTGTTCTGCGACAGGAAGCGCTGGATGCGACGGGCGCGGGACACGATGATCTTGTCCTCCTCCGACAGCTCGTCGACACCGAGGATCGCGATGATGTCCTGGAGCTCCTTGTTGCGCTGCAGGATCGCCTTGATCCGGATGGCGCAGTCGTAGTGCTCCTGCCCGATGTACTGGGCGTCGAGGATCCGCGAGGTCGAGGTCAGCGGGTCCACCGCGGGGTAGATGCCCAGCGACGCGATCTCGCGCGAGAGCTCCGTGGTGGCGTCGAGGTGCGCGAACGTCGTGGCCGGCGCCGGGTCGGTGTAGTCGTCGGCGGGCACGTAGATCGCCTGCAGCGAGGTGATCGAGTGACCGCGCGTCGAGGTGATCCGCTCCTGGAGCTGACCCATCTCGTCGGCCAGGTTGGGCTGGTAGCCCACGGCCGAGGGCATGCGGCCCAGCAGGGTCGACACCTCCGAGCCGGCCTGGGTGAAGCGGAAGATGTTGTCGATGAAGAGCAGCACGTCCTGGTTCTGCACGTCGCGGAAGTACTCCGCCATCGTCAGGGCCGAGAGGGCCACGCGCAGGCGGGTGCCCGGCGGCTCGTCCATCTGGCCGAAGACCAGGGCGGTCTGCCCCAGCACGCCGGCCTCCTCCATCTCCGCGATGAGGTCGTTGCCCTCGCGGGTGCGCTCGCCGACACCGGCGAACACCGACACACCGCCGTGGTCCTTGGCGACGCGGGCGATCATCTCCTGGATGAGCACGGTCTTGCCCACGCCGGCGCCGCCGAACAGGCCGATCTTGCCGCCGTTGACGTAGGGCGTCAGCAGGTCGATGACCTTGATGCCGGTCTCGAACATCGTGGTCTTCGACTCGAGCTGGTCGAAGGCGGGGGCCTTGCGGTGGATGCCCCAGCGCTCAGTGACCTCGTACTCCTCGCCCTCGGTGAGGTTGAGGACGTCACCGGTCGCGTTGAACACGTGACCCTTGGTGATGTCGCCGACGGGCACGGTGATGGGCTCGCCGCTGTCGGTGACGGTGGCGCCGCGCACCAGGCCGTCGGTCGACTGCATCGAGATGGCGCGGACCATGCCGTCGCCGATGTGCAGTGCGACCTCGAGGATCAGCGTCTTGGTCTCGCCACCCAGGGTCAGGTCGACCGTGAGCTTGTTGTAGATGTCGGGCATCGCGTCGACGGGGAACTCCACGTCGACGACGGGGCCGGTCACCCGAGCGATGCGACCGGTGCTCCCCGACGCCGTGGTCTGGGTCTCTTCAACGATTGCAGTCATGTCTCTCACTCAGCTCTGTTCACTCGTGGGAAGCGTTGGCGTCGGCCAGGGCGTTGACGCCACCGACGATCTCGCTGATTTCCTGTGTGATGCCAGCCTGGCGGGCCTGGTTGGCGATCCGGGTGTACTTCTTGATCAGCTCGTCGGCGTTGTCCGTGGCGGACTTCATCGCCTTCTGGCGGGCGGCGAGCTCGGAGGCCGCCGCCTGCAGCAGGCAGAAGAAGATCCGGCTCTGGACGTACTGCGGGAGCAGCCCGTCCAGCACGGCCTCGGGCGAGGGCTCGAACTCGTAGAGCGGCAGCAGGTCGGCGTCGGACGGGGTGTCGTCGTCAGCGGCCTCCACCACCTCGAGCGGGAGCAGCCGCGTCGCGGTCGGCTCCTGGGTCAGCATCGACACGAAGCGCGTGTAGACCACGTGCACCTCGTCGACGTCACCCTCCTCGCCCTGCTCCTTGAGGAAGGACTCGATGAGCGCCTCCCCCACCTCGGCCGCGACGTCGTAGGACGGCTGGTCCGAGAAGCCCGTCCACGACCGCACCACCGGGCGCTGGCGGAACTTGTAGAACGCCTCGCCCTTGCGACCGCAGAGGTAGAAGTCGATCTCCTTGCCCTCCTCGCGCAGCCGCTCGGAGAGGCGCTCGGCCTCCTTGAGCACGCTGGCGGAGTAGGCCCCGGCCAGGCCCCGGTCGCTGGTGACGATCAGGACCGCGGCGCGCTGGGGGTTCTCCTCCTCGCGGGTCAGCGGGTGGTCGACGTTGGAGAACGTCGCCACCGCCGAGACCGCGCGGGTGAGCTCGCGGGCGTACGGCGCGGCCGCCTGCGCCCGCTGCTGCGCCTTGATGATGCGGGACGCAGCGATGAGCTCCATGGCACGCGTGATCTTCTTCATCGACTCCGTCGACTTGATCCGCGCGCGGTACTCACGCAGCGACAGGGCCATCGGTCAGCCCCGCTTCTGCTTGACGATCTGCTCCTGGCCGAGCTCGTCGTCCTCGAGGGCCTCGGCGGGGGCCTCGTGGCCCACCTTGATCGAGGAGCCGTCGGAGGTCTCGAACTGGTCGAGGAACGACTCGTAGGCACCGATCAGCGACTGCTCGGTGTCGTCCTCGAACTTCAGCGTCTCGCGGATGGTGGCGAGGATGCCGTCGTGCGAGCGACGCAGGTAGTCGAGGAACTCGTTCTCGAAGCGCAGGACGTCGTCGGTGGGGACCTTGTCCAGACGCCCGCTGGTGCCGAGCCACAGCGAGGCGGTCATCTCCTCGACGGGGTACGGCGAGTAGGCCGGCTGCTTGAGCAGCGCCATGAGGCGCTGGCCGCGGTCGAGCTGCTGGCGCGAGGCCGCGTCGAGGTCGGAGGCGAACATCGCGAAGGCCTCCATCGCGCGGAACTGCGCCAGGTCGACCTTGAGCGAGCCGGTGACGCCCTTCATGGCCTTGGTCATCGCCGAGCCACCCACGCGCGAGACCGAGACACCGACGTCGATGGCCGGGCGCTGGTTGGCCGCGAACAGGTCCGACTGCAGGAAGATCTGGCCGTCGGTGATCGAGATGACGTTGGTCGGGATGAACGCCGACACGTCGTTGGCCTTGGTCTCGATGATCGGCAGGCCGGTCATCGAGCCCTTGCCCATCTCGTCGGAGAGCTTCGCGCAGCGCTCCAGCAGGCGGGAGTGCAGGTAGAAGACGTCACCGGGGTAGGCCTCGCGGCCCGGCGGGCGACGCAGCAGCAGCGACACGGCGCGGTAGGCCTCGGCCTGCTTGGTCAGGTCGTCGAAGACGATGAGGACGTGCTTGCCCTCGTACATCCAGTGCTGGCCGATGGCCGAGCCGGTGTAGGGGGCGAGGTACTTGAAGCCCGCCGAGTCCGACGCGGGGGCCGCGACGATGGTGGTGTACTCCAGCGCGCCGGCCTCCTCGAGGGCGCCGCGCACCGAGGCGATGGTGGAGCCCTTCTGGCCGATGGCGACGTAGATGCAGCGCACCTGCTTGTCGGGGTCGCCGGTCTCCCAGTACTGCTTCTGGTTGATGATCGTGTCGATCGCGACCGTGGTCTTGCCGGTCGCGCGGTCGCCGATGATTAGCTGGCGCTGGCCACGGCCGATCGGCGTCATGGCGTCGATCGCCTTGATGCCGGTCGCCAGGGGCTCGTGCACCGACTTGCGCTGCACCACCGAGGGCGCCTGCAGCTCGAGCGCGCGACGACCGCTGGTCTCCAGCTCGCCCAGACCGTCGATCGGGGTGCCGAGCGGGTCGACGACACGGCCGAGGTAGCCGTCGCCGACGGGCACCGAGAGCACCTCGCCGGTGCGGCGGACCGTCTGGCCCTCCTCGATCTTGTCGAAGTCACCGAGGACGACGACACCGATCTCGCGGGTGTCGAGGTTCAGGGCCAGGCCGAGCGTGCCGTCCTCGAACTCGAGGAGCTCGTTGGCCATCGCGGAGGGCAGGCCGCTGACGCGGGCGATGCCGTCACCCGCCTGGGCCACGGTGCCGACCTCTTCCTTGCTGGCGGCGTCGGGCTGGTAGTCGGCGACGTACTTCTGCAGCGCGTCGCGGATCTCCTCCGGACGGATGGAGAGCTCCGTCATCTTGGTGCCTTCTCTCTTGTCTCTTGCTTCAGGCGGTCTGGGGCGACTGGTCGCGGGTGGAGCGGTGGTGCGGGGTGCCGGTCTCCCCCAAGGGTGACCGGCGGGTGGTCATCCGGCGATGCGGCGGCGGGCGTCGTCGAGGCGAGCGGAGACGGTGCCGTCGATGACGTCGTCGCCGATCTCGACCTTCACCCCGCCGATGACCGAGGGGTCCACCACCAGGTTGAGGTGGACCGGACGGCCGTACTGGCGCGAGAGGACCTCGGTCAGGCGCTCGCGGTCGGCAGCGGAGAGCTCGCGGGCCACGCGCACCGTCGCCACGCCCTGGCCGTGGACCTCGGCGGCGACCTTCTGGTACTCGGCGAGGGCGACCCCGACGGTCCGGTAGGTGCCGGCGAGCGACTGCTTGGCCAGCGCGGCGGTGGCGCCGAGCGCCTTGCCGCGCAGCAGGTCGTCGACCAGCGCACGCTTGTCGTCGACCGAGCGGGCGGGGTCGGACAGCGCGTCGCGCAGCGACGGGTTGTCCTTGACGGCCTGCGCCAGGGCGAAGAGCTCGTCGGCCAGGCGACCCGCGTCGTTGCCGGCGGAGGTCACCACGGCGACGACGCCGAGGTGCTCGAGCGCGTCGGGCAGGTCGCCCGAGGCGGTCCAGCGGCGCGAGGCCGCCGAGCGGAGCAGACCCAGGGTCTCCTCCCCGGCGCGGGATCCGAAGACCTCGCCGACGATGCCCGTGCGGGCCTCGGCCGGGATCGAGCCGTCGGTGACGAAGCGCCGCAGGGCGCCCTCGCCGCGCAGGGTCGCCGCGACCGAGAAGAGCTCGTCACCGACGGTGGCGGCACGCTCGGACGAGCCGGACACGGAGGTGCCCAGCTCGTCGGTGAGCGTGGCGACCGCGTCGACCGAGGCTCCACGGAAGTGCGACATCAGTTGACCCCGCTCCCGCCGGCCGGGGCGGAGCCCGACTCGAGGTCGGCCAGGAAGCGCTCGACGACACGGCTCTGGCGAGCGTCGTCCTCGAGGCTCTCGCCGACGATGCGACCGGCCAGGCCGGTCGCCAGGGCGCCGACCTCGGCCCGCAGCGAGGTGACCGCCTGCTGGCGCTCCGCCTCGATCTGGGCCTTGCCGTTGTCGACGATGCGGGTCGCCTCGGTCTGGGCCTGCTCGCGCATCTCCGAGATGATCGAGGCCCCCTGCTCGCGGGCCTCCTCGCGGATGCGCGCGGCTTCGTGCCGGGCCTCGCTGAGCTGCTGCTCGAGCTCGGCCAGCTTGGCGTCGGCCTCGGCCTGCTTGGTCTCGGCAGCGGCCAGCCCACCCTCGATCGCCTGGGTGCGGTCGGCGTAGGTCTTCTCGAACGACGGCACCACGAACTTCTTGACGAGCAAGAAGAGGATGCCGAAGACGATCAGCGACAGGACGATCTCGACGGCGTGCGGAACGAGCGGGTTGAGCTCGCCGTCCTCCGACGCCCTCACCACGAGGGGTGCGAACGGTGCTTGCATGGGCTAGTCCTTCCGGTCCTGCGTGAGCCCGACTCGGTCAGAGAACGAACGCGAGGGCGATGCCGATGATCGCGAGCGCCTCGGCGAGCGCGAAGCCCAGGATGGCGATCGACTGCAGGCGGCCCTGGGCCTCCGGCTGACGGGCCACACCGGAGATGTAGGCGGCGAAGATGAGACCGATGCCGACGCCGGGGCCGATGGCGGCCAGGCCGTAGCCGATCATGTTCATGGAGCCAGTGAGTTCCACGACTTTCCTTTCGGTTTGTACTACTTCGGGGTTCTGGGCGGGTCGTGCGGGTGGAGCAGTGGGGCCGACGGTCAGTGCTCGTCGGCGAGAGCGCCCTGGATGTACATCGCGTTCAGCAGGACGAAGACGTAGGCCTGGAGGAACTGAACCAGCAGCTCCAGGAAGGCGACGGCGATGAAGAGCACCCAGGCGAGGACGCCGACCGGCGCGTAGGCCAGCGACATCTCCGCGATGATGTACTCGCCGCCGAGGGCGAAGAGGATGAGCAGCAGGTGGCCCGCGAACATGTTCGCGAAGAGACGCAGCGCCAGCGTGACCGGGCGGACCAGGATGTTGGAGAGGAACTCCAGCGGCACCAGCAGCAGCAGGATCGGCCCGGAGATGCCGGCCGGCACCGACTGGAGCTTGAAGTAGCCCACGAAGCCGTGCTTCTTGATGCCCACCGCGTTGTAGATGATCCAGCTCAGCGCGGCCAGCCCGTAGACCATGCCCGCGCGGGAGAAGGTCGGGAACTGGATGAAGGGGATCGTCGCGAAGAGGTTGTTGAGCAGGATGAAGAAGAACAGCGCGAACAGGTACGGCACGAACCGCATGAAGTCGTGGCTGCCGATGATGTCGCGCGCCATCGAGTTGCGGACGAACCCGTAGGCCTCCTCGCCCACGAACTGCAGCTTGCCCGGCACCATGGCCCGCTTGCGCGAGGCCAGGTAGAAGAAGCCGAACACGAGCACCGCTGCCAGCACGAGCTGGAGCATGGGCTTGGTGACGGCCAGCAGCTGGGTCTGGCCGAGGAACTCGTAGGACCCGAAGTCGCCGCCGATTCCGGGCAGGTCGAAGTCCGCGGGACCCGGCGGGGTGAAACCCTCGCTGGCGGGGATGAGGCTGCTCAACGTGTCTCCTGTGTCTGCGTCAACGGGTGCGTCACTGCTGCGCCTGCTGGTCGTGCGGCTGCTGCTCGTGGTGCGGGGCGTGGTCCCGGGTGTCGGGCTGGGCGCCGGGCTTGACGTAGGGCTGCGGTCGGAACCGCGCCCAGGTCTGGTAGAGGCCCAGGGTGATGCCGGTCAGGATGCCGACGACGACGAGGAACTGGGTCCCCCACCACCGGTCGAGCCCCCATCCGATCCCGCCGTAGACGAGCACCCCCGAGACCAGGTAGCCGAAGGCCAGCCACGGGTCGCCCTGCACGTCTCCCG
This sequence comes from Nocardioides sp. Leaf374, assembly GCF_916862475.1. Taxonomy (NCBI): domain Bacteria; kingdom Bacillati; phylum Actinomycetota; class Actinomycetes; order Propionibacteriales; family Nocardioidaceae; genus Nocardioides; species Nocardioides sp. Leaf374. The sequence continues at coordinate 12,862 of NZ_CAKASO010000035.1, read as the reverse complement.
TGGGGGACGTGGTGGGGTCGGGGTCGCTCTGCCCGGAAGGAGAGTCTTCAGGAGCCATCGCGCGTCGGACAATAGCAGCCGCCATGGGTCAGCGATCACCCGCCCGGGCCGCACCGGACGCGGGCGTCCGGTGGTCGTCGGTGCCGGGCGGCGCCTCTGCGGTGAGGGCGTAGGCGGGGATCCGTAGCCGGGTGGTGAGGGCGATCTGGAGGACCACCCACGACAGGGTCCCGACGACGGCACCCGCTGCGACCCAGCCGGCGGCCAGGGTCTCCCCCAACGCGCCGCTGCGGTCGAGGGCGAGGAAGCCGACACCGGTCAGGACGACCTGCAGCAGGTACGTCGTGAGCGCCACCACGAGGGCGAGACCGGGCGCGACGGTGGCCACCGCGTCGACGGCCAACGAGCCGAGCGCGAAGACCACGACGACGAGCCCGGCACCCACGGCGGCGCCGTAGGCCGCCGGGGCCCCGGAGACGACGGCACCCAGGCCGGCCAGGACCAGCCCGGCTCCCACCGAGACCGCCGCGCCTCCGAGGAGCACGGGGGCCACGCTGGTGCGCGGGTCCTGCTGCGACTCGGTCGTCATCGTCGGCGGCCGTTCTCTGGGGGCGGGAGCGGGGGTCGAGAGGCGTTCTGCACGATCGTGACCGCGCTCGTGAAAACTATCACAAGGCCTCCCCGCGGACCCAAACCGCAGGTCAGACGGGGTCCGTGACGCCGGCCGGACGGTGCACACGGGGCAGGAGGAAGGTCAGACCCGCGGTGGCGGCGGTGGCGACGAGGAGCACGACCAGCACCCAGGCGCCGGTGTAGAGGCTGGCCAGCACGGTGCCGAAGGCGACCAGCGCGGCCCAGAGCCACATGATGAAGACCGCGCGCCGCTGCGAGTGCCCGATCTCCAGCAGCCGGTGGTGCAGGTGCTGCTTGTCGGGGGCGAAGGGAGAGCGGCCGGCCCGGGTGCGGCGCACCACCGCCAGCACTAGGTCGAGCAACGGGATGACGAGGATGGAGATCGGCAGCAGCAGCGGCAGCAGGGTCGGCAACAGGCTGGCCTGACCGCCCGAGGCGCCCTGGGAGATGTCGGCGCCGGCGAACTGGCCGGTGAGGGTGACCGCGGAGGCCGACAGGACCAGCCCGATGAGCATCGAGCCGCTGTCGCCCATGAAGAGGCGGGCAGGGTTGAAGTTGTGGGGCAGGAAGCCGGCGCACGCGCCCGCCAGGGCCACGGCCAGCAGGGCCGCCGTCGTGGCGCGAGGCGCGTTGTTGGCCACCGTGAGCTGGTAGCAGAAGGCGAAGAAGGCCAGCGCCCCGATGCCCACGACGCCGGCGGCCAGCCCGTCGAGACCGTCAACGAAGTTGACCGCGTTGACGGTCGCCACCACCACGAAGCCGGTGAGCAGCGCCCCCTGGGCGGGGTCGAGGGAGAACACGGTGCCGTCGGTGGTCGGGAAGAAGTAGAACTGGACCCCGAAGGCGATGAGGAAGCCGGCGGCGAGCACCTGGCCGCCGAGCTTGGTGAGCGCGTCGAGCTCGAAGAGGTCGTCGAGGACGCCGACGGCGCAGATCAGCGCGCCGGCGATGAGCACGATGCCGGCGTCGCGGAAGACGAAGGCGCCGCTCGCGGAGAGGAACGGCAGCTCGCGCGCCACCAGGTAGGCCGCGACGAGGCCCCCGAGCATGGCCAGCCCCCCGAGGTAGGGGATCGGCTCGTCGTGGACGTCGCGGTCCCGCACCCGGGCGACGGCGCCCGTGCGCAGGGCGATCTCGCGGGCGATGACGGTGAGCAGGTAGGTGACCGCAGCGGCGACCAGGAAGACCAGGACGTACTCGCGCACGGCTCTCGTCAGTCCCCGTGGGTCAGGGTCGCGCCGAGCGGCTCGAGCACCTCGTTGAGCTGCTCCAGCGAGAGGGCGCCCAGCCGGAGCACCCGACCCTGGGCGCCGGTGACGTCGACGATCGTGGAGCTCTCCCCCACCGGGGACTCCCCTGCGTCGACGATGACGGCGACGTCCTCACCGAGCATCTCCTCGGCCTGGTCGGCGTCGGTGGCCGCGGGCATCCCCGTCTTGTTGGCCGAGCTCACGGCCAGCGGGCCGGTGCGCTCGAGCACCTCCCGGGTCAGCTCGTGGTCGGGCATGCGCAGCGCGACGGTGGCCCGGGTGTCACCGAGGTCCCACTGCAGGGAGCCCTGCTGGTGGCACACCAGGGTGAGCGGGCCGGGCCAGAAGGCCTCGACCAGGGCGCGGGCGTAGCCGGGGATCTTGGTGGCCAGCGCGTCGATCGTCGTCGCCGAGCTGACCAGCACCGGCGGGGGCATCTCGCGACCCCGCCCCTTGGCGGCCAGCAGCTCGCGGACCGCGGCCGGGTCGAAGGCGTCGGCGGCGATGCCGTAGACGGTGTCGGTGGGCAGCACGACCAGCAGGCCGCGCTGGACGGCGAGGGTCGCGGCCTCGACGGCCTCCTCGCGCTCCTCGTCGGTGGTGGTGGCGTAGCGCAGCTTGTCAGTCATCGCCGCTCATCGTGCCAGTCTCGCGGTCGTGAAGCGCGCACGCCCTGCCAGGTCGGTGTGGTCGCGCACGTCGGCCCACCGCCCGGCGGCCACGAAGACGGCCGGCGCGGACTCCCCCTGCACGTCGGCGTGCTCGGCGCCCACGACGCCACCGGGGCGCAGCAGCTGGGCCGCCCGCACCGCGAGCACGCGCATCGCGTCGAGCCCGTCGTCGCCGGAGAAGAGCGCCAGGTGGGGGTCGTGGTCGCGGGCCTCGGGGGCCACCGACTCCCACGCCTCCAGCGGCACGTAGGGCGGGTTGCAGCTGATCACGTCGACGGTGCCCCGCAGGTCCTCGAAGGCCGTGGCCATGTCGCCGCGGCGCAGCTCCACCCCGGTGCCCGACAGGTTGCGCTCCGCCCAGGCGTGGGCTCCCTCGTCGAGCTCGACGGCGTGCACCCGCGCGCCGGGCACCTCGTCGGCCAGCGCGCGGGCGATGGCGCCGGAGCCCGTGCAGAGGTCGACCACCACGGGCTCACGGCCCTGCGCCAGCACCGCGCGGGCGGCGTCGACCGCCCACCCGGCCAGCAGCTCGGTCTCCGGGCGGGGCACGAAGACCCCGGGGCCGACGGCCAGCTCGACGTGGCGGAACGCCGCCGTGCCGGTGAGGTGCTGCAGCGGCTCGCGCGAGGCGCGGCGCGCCACCAGGGCGTCGTACGCCGCGAGGGCCGGGCCACCGACCCGGTCGACCAGCACCAACCGGCCGCGCGTGGTGCCCAGCGCGTGCGCCAGCAGGGCGTCGGCGTCGTGCTCGGGCGAGGCGACCCCCGCCTCGCGCAGGCGCGTGCTGGCCGCGGCGAGCACCTCGCGGCGCGCCCGGTCGGGCCCGGGGCCGGCGCTGGTCACCTCAGTCCTCGAGCGCGGCGAGCCGCGCGGCCAGGTCGGCCTCGACGCTGGAGGCGATGACGGGCTCGAGGGCGCCGTCGAGCACCTGGTCGAGGTTGTAGGACTTGTAGCCGGTGCGGTGGTCGGAGATGCGGTTCTCGGGGTAGTTGTAGGTGCGGATCCGCTCGGAGCGGTCGACGGTGCGGACCTGGCTGCGACGGGCGTCGCTGGCCTCGGCGTCGGCCGCCTCCTGGGCCACGGCCAGCAGCCGGGCCCGCAGGATGCGCAGTGCCTGCTCCTTGTTCTGCAGCTGCGACTTCTCGTTCTGGCAGCTGGCCACGATGCCGCTCGGCACGTGGGTGATGCGCACCGCGGAGTCGGTGGTGTTGACGCTCTGGCCGCCCGGGCCGCTGCTGCGGAAGACGTCGATGCGCAGGTCGTTGTCGTCGAGCTGCACGTCGACCTGCTCGGCCTCGGGGAGCACGAGCACCCCGGCGGCGCTGGTGTGGACCCGCCCCTGCGACTCGGTCACCGGCACCCGCTGGACGCGGTGCACCCCGCCCTCGAACTTCAGCAGGGCGTAGGGCGCCTCCCCCGGCTCCGGGGTGCCCTTGGCCTTCACCGCGACGGTGACCGACTTGTAGCCGCCCAGGTCGGACTCGGTGGCGTCGAGGACCTCCAGGGCCCAGCCACGGGTCTCGGCGTAGCGGGTGTACATCCGCAGCAGGTCGCCGGCGAACAGCGCCGACTCCTCGCCGCCCTCGCCGGACTTCACCTCCAGCAGGGCGTCCTTGTCGTCGGCGGCGTCGCGGGGCACCAGCAGCCGGCGCAGCCGCTCCTCGGCCACGACGCGGCGGGCCAGGAGCTCCTCGGCCTCCGCCGCGAAGGCGGGGTCCTCGGCGCCGAGCTCGCGGGCCGCCTCGGCGTCCTCGCCCAGACCGGTCCACTCGCGCCAGGCGGCGATGACCGAGGACAGGGCGGCGTAGCGCTGGTTGAGGCGCTTGGCCAGCCGGGCGTCGGCGTGGGTCTCGGGCGCGGCGAGCCGGCGCTCGAGCTCGGCGTGCTCGCCGAGCATGCCCTCGACTGCCTCGAACACGGAGCCTCCCGGGTGCTGTGAGCGGTGCTGGTGCGGCGTGGGTCGGAGAACCTGGTGGTACGACACGAGCGCCGGCCCCCGTCACGGTGGACGGGGACCGGCGCTCGAGGAGGACTACTTCTTGGCAGCCTTGGCGTAGCGGGCCTCGAAGCGGGCGACGCGGCCGCCGGTGTCGAGGATCTTCTGCTTGCCGGTGTAGAAGGGGTGGCACTGCGAGCACACGTCGGCGCGGATCTCGCCGGACTCCTTGGTGCTGCGGGTCGTGAACTGGGCGCCGCAGGTGCAGGTGACCTGGGTGTCCACGTAGGTCGGGTGGATGTCGCTCTTCATGCTGTCCTCATCTCCTGTTCCCGTCTCCGGGAGGGCGCCGGGTCGTCGGCGCGGGATGCGCGGACGTGAACCGGTGCCAGGTGGTCATTGTGCCAACGTCGGGCCCGGCGTCCCAATTCCCTGCCGCGCCGAGCGCTCGGGCAGGCGCACCACCACCGTGGTGCCGCGCCCCTCCTCCGAGGTGATCCGCACGTCGCCGCCGTGCTTGTCGACGATGGTCTGCACGATGCGCAGCCCGAGGCCGGTGCCGGCGATCTCGTTGTCGACGGCGTTGGAGGCGCGGAAGAAGCGGCCTCCCAGCTGGTCGACCTCGTCGGCGGGGATGCCGATGCCGCTGTCGCTCACCGTCACCCGCACCATGGCCTCGTGCGCGCCGGCCGCCACCGTCACCACCGAGCCCGGCCGGCTGAACTTCACGGCGTTGCCGATCACGTTGAGGAAGGCCCGCGCCAGCATCGCGCGGTCCATCAGCACCCACAGCGGGTCCTCGGGCTCCTCGACCTCCACCCTCAGGTCGCGACCGGCCGCCGTGATGGCCACGTCGGTGAGCACGTCGCGCAGCAGCAGGCGCACGTCGCCCTGCTCGAGGCTCGTGCTGCGGGCCTCGGCCCGCGACAGCGTGAGCAGGTCGTCGATCAGCAGCCGCAGGCGGGCGACGTTGCGCGTGGTCGCCTCCAGCATGCGCTGGTGACGGGGGCCCATCGCGTCCTCGAACTCCTCGGCCACCATCTCCAGGTAGCCGCTGATCGTCGTCAGCGGCGTGCGCAGCTCGTGGGAGACGTTGGAGACGAAGTCCTCGCGCGCCGTGTCGAGCTCGCGCAGCTCGTCGTGGATGTGGGCCTCCACGGCCCGCGCCCGGGCCTGGGCGTCGGCGAGCTCGTTGAGCGCCGCCGCGACGGCGCGGACCTCGCGGGTGCCGCCGTCGCCGGCCCGCACCTCGAGGCGACCCGCGGCCATGTCCTGCACGACCGTCTCGAGGTCCTGCAGCGGCCGGGAGAGGTCGCGGCGCAGGTCACGGCGCGCGCGCGTCACCACCAGTCCGGCCAGGGCGGTGAGGAGCAGGGTCGCCGCGATGGTCGCGCCCACCAGCCACCAGGCCCGGGTGCGGGCCTGCGCGGTGAGGTCGTCGAAGGCCCGCGCGGTGACGGCGTGCTCCGCGCGGTAGCGGGAGAAGAGGTCCTGGCCCAGGGCGAAGCGCGCGGGGTCGAAGGTCTCGGGTCCGCCGGGGGCGGCGGCGCGCGGGTCGGCGTACTGGTCCAGCCAGCGCTGCCCGGCCTCGAGCTCCGAGGCCAGGAGCGGCTGGAGGTCGGGCTCGGAGGCCGCGAAGTCGGCGACGTCCCGCTCGTGGCCGGGCAGGCGTGCGGCGGCCTCGCGGTAGTCCTCCAGCGCCGCCGCGTCGCCGCTGCGCGCCCACGCACCGACCGCGGACTCCAGGTCGGTGAGGTCCTGGAGCACCTCCTGGTGGGACTCCGCCGCGGGAGTCACCTCCGAGGTCACGCGCGAGACCGCCTGGGCGGCCAGCAGCATCCCGCCCACCGCGACGACGGCCAGGGCCACCACGACGACCAGCAGCCGGCGCACCACCAGGCCGACGAGGTCCTCGACGCTCGCGGCGTGCGCCCCGCTCCGCCTCATCGGGTGCGGGTGAGCAGGGCCTCCACACGCGACGCCAGCTCGCGCGGGCTGAACGGCTTGGTGATGTAGTCGTCGGCACCGGAGTCGAAGCCCGACTCGACGTCGGACTCCTGCGCCCGGGCGGTCAGCAGGATGACGGGCAGGTCGGCCAGCGACGGGTCGGCCCGGATGGACTTGATCGCGTCGAGGCCCGAGACCCCCGGCATCATGACGTCGAGCACGGCCAGGTCGGGGCGCGAGGCCTGGCAGGCGGCCACCGCGGCCGCGCCGTCACCGACGGCGGTGATCTCGTGACCGAGCATGCTCAGCTTGAACTCGACGAGCTCTCGGATGTCGACGTCGTCGTCGGCCACCAGGATGCGGGCCACGTGGTCAGCCTTTCGGGAGTTGCACGGCAGGACGGGTCGAGGGGAGCCGCCAGCGTAGCCGTCCTCGGCCCGGCGCGCGCCGGAACGTCCCTCCCCCGGGCGCACGGGGGCCGCCGGTCCGGACCGGTGACGGCCCGGACCAGCGGCCGCGGGCGCTCAGGCCCGGCCGCGACCGGTGGGAGCCGCAGCGGCGGTGCGCTGGACCTGCATGAGCAGCTCGATGTTGGTCGAGGTGCCCCGCAGGCGCTCCAGCAGCAGCTCCTGGGCGGCCTGCGGCTCGAGGGCGGCCAGCTCGTGACGCAGGGCCCACACGATGTCGACCTCCTCGGCGCCCATGAGCAGCTCCTCGCGCCGCGTGCCCGACCGCGCCGCGTCGACCGCCGGGAGCAGCCGCTTGTCGGCCAGGTCGGTGCGCAGCCGGATCTCGGCGTTGGCCGTGCCGGCCAGCTCCTCGAAGATCAGCTCGTCGATCGGGGAGCCGCTCTCCACGACCGCCGTGGCGAGGATCGTGAGGGACCCGCCGTCCTCGACGTTGCGGGCGGCGCCGAAGAACCGCGTCGTGGGGTGCAGCGCGGCGGCGTCGACGCCACCGGGCAGCACCCGCCCGCTCGAGGGCAGCGAGAGGTTGTAGGCGCGGCCCAGCCTGGTCAGTCCGTCGAGCAGGACCACGACGTCGTGGCCGAGCTCGACGAGCCGCTTGGCCCGCTCGATCGCGAGCTCGGCGACCATCGTGTGGTCGCTCGGCGGGCGGTCGAAGGTCGAGGCGATGACCTCCCCCTTCACCGACCGCTCGAAGTCGGTGACCTCCTCGGGACGCTCGTCGACGAGCACGACCATCAGGTGGCACTCGGGGTTGTTGGTGCTCACCGAGCGCGCCACCGACTGCAGCACCGTCGTGCGGCCGGCGCGGCCCGGGGCCGCGAGCAGCGCCCGCTGCCCCTTGCCCAGCGGGGCGGTGAGGTCGAGGGCACGGCCCACGACGTCGGCACGGCCGGTCTCGAGCCGGAGCCGCTCCTCGGGGTGCACCGGCGTCAGCGCCGCGAACTCCACGCGGTGGCGGGCCGTGTCGGGCTCGGCGCCGTTGACGGAGTCGATGCGCACCATCGGGTTGAACTTCTCCTTGCGCTCGCCCTCGCGGGGCTGGCGCACCTGCCCGACGAGCGCGTCACCGCGTCGCAGCCCGAACTTGCGGACCATCGACAGCGACACGTAGACGTCGTCGGTGCCCGGCAGGTAACCGCTCGTGCGGACGAAGGCGTAGTTGTCGAGCACGTCGAGGATGCCGGCCGCCGGCACGAGCACGTCGTCGTCGAGCACCTGGGTGTCGGGCTCGTTGCGCGCGCCGCCCGCCGCGCGCGGACCCCGCTCGCGGTCACGTCCCCGGCGGCGGCGGTTGCGCCCCGTGCCGCCCTCGTCGTCCTGCTGCTCGGCGCCCTGGCCGCCCTGGTCCTTGCCGCCCTGGTCCTTGCCGCCCTGGTCGTTGCCGCTCTGGCCGCGCTGCTCCCTGCCTTGCTGGCGGTCCTGCTGGCGGTCCTGCTGGCGGTCCTTGCCGCCCTGGTCGTTGCCGGCCTGGCCCTGCTGGTCCTTGCTGTGCTGGTCCTTGCCTCGCTGGTCCTGCTGACCCTTGCCGGACTGCTTGCCCTGCTGGTCCCTGCCCTGCTGGTCCTGGTCCTGCTGACCGCGGCCCGCCTGCTTGTCCTGACCGCGCTGCTGACGGTCCTGCTGGCGGTCCTCCTGACGGTCCTGCTCCCGCGCGGCCGGGGCGTCCGGGGCCGGCTGGTCGGCCGCCCCGGTCGCGACGCGCTCGGCACGCCGCTCGCGCACCCGGGCCGAGCGGCTCTCCTGGCGCACCTGGGTCGTGCCGCCCGGGCCGGCCTCGGCCGCCGCGACCGGCGCCGGGTCGGGCAGGGCCGCACCTGCGCAGCGTCCGCAGCGTCCGCCGCGTCCGCCGCGCACCTACCTCGTCACCCGGGTCGTCGACGGCGACACCCTGGAGCTGGGCGACGGCACCACGGTGCGCCTGGTGGGCGTCGACACCCCCGAGGTCGGCGAGTGCGGCTCGGAGAAGGCCACCGCGCTGCTCAGCCGGCTGGTGCTGGGCGCGCGGGTGGACCTGCGCCGCAGCGACGAGGACCGGGACCGCTACGGGCGTCTGCTGCGCTACGTCGACCTCACCTCGGGCCCGCGCCCCGACGCCGGGCTGCGCCTCATCGACGCGGGTCTCGCCGTCGCGCGCTACGACTCGCGCGACGGCTACGGCGCGCACCCACGCGAGCGGTCCTACGTCGCCGCCGACCGCGCCGCCGGCGACCTCACCTGCCGTACGCCGGCGCCGGTGCGCGCCCCGGCCGCGGCGTCGTGCGCCGCGGGCTACTCGCCGTGCCTTCCGCTCTTCCCGCCCGACGTCGACTGCGCCGACGTCGACGGGCCGGTGCGGGTGACCGGACCTGACCCGCACGGCCTGGACGCCGACGGCGACGGCACCGCCTGCGAGTAGGGCAGGCGGGACCGCCACGGAGTCGGACGGGCACACCGACCCGACCTGCGCCGGGCCAGGCCGGGTCGTCGCGTCCCTGCGGGCGGCGCGCGGCCGGCGCGCGCCCACCCGCGAGCCAGTGCCCGTCCGGCTCCGCGGGCCCTGTGTCGGGCCCGGCCGGGCCGGGCCTCGCGGGTCCGGTCAGAGCCCCCGGCGGGTCGAGCGGATGCTGTCGCGGCCGTTGCGGGCGAGGTACTGCGCCACGTTGAGCGCGGGGTGCCGGTCGGGGGCGGGGTCGCGGCCGTCGGCCATGCGCCACATCTGCACGGAGTAGTGGACCAGCTCGGTGAGGTTGTCGAGGGTCTTGATGCCGCTGCGGCGCGGGCGGACCCGGCTGCTGGTGACGCTGCCGTCGAGCAGACCAGCCGGGGCGTGCGGCTCGACCGTGAGCGGGCGCCCCAGCCCGACGACGTCGACCGCGCCGCTGGCGACGGCCTCGCTCATCGCGCCCAGGGTGCGGAAGCCGCCCGTGAGCATGAGTGGCAGGTCGGGCACCTCGCGGCGCACGCGCTCGGCGAAGTCGACGAAGTAGGCCTCGCGGCGCCGCGTGCTCTCCTTCAGGCTCGGGTCGACCCCGAGCATGGCCGCGCTGGAGTAGGTGCCGCCGGAGACCTCGAGCAGGTCGACGCCCTCGGCGGCGAGCACGCGCGCGACCTCCAGGGAGTCGTCCTCGCCGAAGCCGCCGCGCTGGAAGTCGGCGGAGTTCAGCTTCACCGACAGCGACCGGTGCTCCCCGATCTCGGCGCGCACCGCCCGCACCACCTCGACCAGGAACCGGCGACGACCCTCGGCGTCGCCGCCCCAGCGGTCCTCGCGCCGGTTGGTCACCGGGGAGAGGAACTGGCTGATGAGGTAGCCGTGGGCGGCGTGCACCTGCACCCCGTCGAAGCCGGCGCGGCACACGATCCCGGCGGTGCGCGCGAAGCGGGCCACCAGGTCGACCACCTCGTCGTCGGTGAGGGCGCGCGGGGTCGCGAAGAGGCCGGCGGTGCCGGGCACGGCGATCGCCGAGGGAGCGACGGGCCGGGGGGTGAGCGTGCGCGGCGCCTGGCGCCCGGGGTGGTTGAGCTGCACCCACACCCGCGCCCCTCCGGCCTTGGCCGCGCTCGCCCAGGCGCGCAGGTCCGCGAGGTCGCGCTCGTCCTCGACCGCGACGTTGCCGGCCTCGCCGAGCGCGGTGCGGTCGACCATGACGTTGCCGGTGACGATGAGCCCGGTGCCGTTGTCGGCCCAGCGCTCGTAGAGCCGTCGGATGCGGCTGCCCGGCGAGAGGTCGCGACGACCGAGGCCCTCGCTGAGGGCGGCCTTGGCCAGCCGGTTCGGCAGCGGGTCCCCGTGGGCAAGCGCGAAGGGCCGGGCGAGCAGGGCGCGCTGCTCCTCCGGGGAGGGTCCGGGTGCGGGCGTCGGCGGGGTCGGCGAGGCGGCGGTCACCGCAGCATCCTCGCCCGACGCCCCTCCCCCGCGCAGCCGACGTGACGCGCGACACGTCCGCCCATCGCCACCGGGTGATCCTGCCGATTCCGTCGTACGGCGGCGCCCTCGGCTACGATTACCGCAGTCCGCACCCCGATCGGACACCCCGATCCGCAGCATCGCCCCACGTGGGTGACCTCGCACCGATCACCTCGCGCCGACCACCTCGCCCCAGCCTCCTGGAGAGACCGCATGACGACCACGCCCGACCCGCAGTCCGCGACGAGCGCGCCCGACCGCGACGTGGTGGTCGTCGGCGCCGGACCGGCGGGGCTGATGACCGCCCGCACGCTGCAGGCGGCCGGGCTGAGCGTGGCCGTGCTCGAGGCCCGCGAGCGGGTCGGCGGGCGCACGTGGAGCGACGTCGTCGACGGCGCCTTCCTCGAGCTGGGCGGGCAGTGGGTCTCCCCCGACCAGACCGCGCTGCTGGGGCTCCTCGACGAGCTCGGTCTGTCGACCTTCCCGCGCTACCGCGAGGGCCGCTCGCTCTACCGCACCGCCGAGGGCGAGACGGTGGCCTACGAGGGCGAGACCATGCCGGTCGGCGACGCGACCGCGGCGGAGATGGAGCGGCTCACCGCGCTGCTCGACGACCTGGCCGCCGAGATCGGCTGCCGCGAGCCGTGGGCCTCGCCGCGCGCCCGCGAGCTCGACCGGATCTCCTTCCACCACTGGCTGCGCGAGCAGTCCGGCGACGAGGTGGCCTGCGACAACATCGGGCTCTTCATCGCCGGCGGCATGCTCACCAAGCCCGCGCACGCCTTCTCCGCGCTCCAGGCCGTGCTGATGGCGGCCTCGGCAGGGTCGTTCTCCCACCTGCTCGACGACGGCTTCATCCTCGACCGGCGCGTGGTGGGCGGCATGCAGTCGGTGAGCGAGGCCATGGCCGCCGACCTCGAGGTGCACCTCGAGACCCCCGTGCGCACCATCCGCACCCACGCGGCCGGCGTGACCGTGGAGTCCGACCGGACCACCCTCACCGCCCGTCGCGTCGTCGTCGCGGTGCCGCCGAACCTCTACACCCGCATCAGCTTCGACCCGCCCCTCCCGCGTCGCCAGCACCAGATGCACCAGCACCTGTCGCTGGGCCTCGTCATCAAGGTGCACGCGGTCTACGACCGCCCGTTCTGGCGTGAGCGGGGACTGTCGGGCACCTGCTTCGGCCCGGGCTCGCTGGTGCAGGAGGTCTACGACAACACCAACCACGACGACCCCCGCGGCACGCTGGTCGGCTTCGTCTCCGACGAGAAGGCCGACGCCCTGCTCGAGCTCGACGACGACGCGCGGCGCACGGCCGTGCTCGGGTCGATCGCGGAGTACCTCGGGCCCGACGCCCTGGCCCCCGAGGTCTACGCCGAGTCCGACTGGGCCAGCGAGGAGTGGACCAGGGGCGCGTACGCCGCGTCCTTCGACCTCGGCGGGCTCTCGCGCTGGGGCCGCCACCAGACAGCGCCCGTGGGCCGCATCCACTGGGCCTGCTCCGACACCGCCGCCGAGGGCTACCAGCACGTCGACGGGGCGCTGCGCCGCGGGGCGGCCGCCGCCCAGGAGGTCCTCGACGCCGGCTGACCGTCCCGACCGGCGGCGGGCTCGTCGACCGCCCAGCGGCCGCGGACGGCCTGGCGCGGTGCGCCGTACGGCTCGCCCTCGGCGCCGCCCGGCGCGTCAGCACCCGGCCGGCCCGGCCGATCGGATCTGCGAGCCGAGGGTCCCCCCCCCCCCCCCCCCCCCCCCCCCCCCACGCCCCCCCCCCCCCCTCTCGGAGACCGTCATGACCCTCGACACCCTCGCGACCACGCCCACGAGCCCCTCGTGCGTCGCCGGCGCGCCGACCAGCCCGGGTCGCGGGCACGCGGCCCGGTCGACGCCGCACGGTCGGCGCCGCCCCGAGGGCCCCGGCGCGGCCGGCGCGGGCTGGCTCCTCGCCGCGGCCGGCGCGTCCTCGGCCGTGGTCACCCTGCTGACCACCGCGGCCGCGCAGCCGGGGCTCGCGGGTGCCGCCGCCCCGGCCACCGCAGCCGCGACGACGGGCGCCGTCGCCCTGCTGG
>NZ_CAKASO010000034.1:0-48062 GCF_916862475.1 Nocardioides sp. Leaf374 | reverse complement strand
ACTGCTCCTCCAGGGCGGCGATGGCCTCGAGGTCTGCGGCCATCACCTCGAGGTCGGAGGCCACGAGCCGACACGAGACGGAGGGCGTCCGACAAGCCCGAGAAGGCCGCCCTGCGGCCGGTGCAGGGGCTCCCGGTCCCACCCCGCCCGGCCCACCCCGCGAGGCTCCCGGTCCCACCCCGCCCGGCCCCGCCAGGCCCGCCGCGGTCGGGCCCGCTCCGCCCAGCCCGGCCCAGCCTGGCCCGGCCCAGTCCCGCAGGCCTCGTCGGCCCCTTGGGCCCCAGCTGTCGGCCCGGACCCGCACCTGTCGGCCTGCGCGTGGGCCGACAGGTGCGGGTGTCACCAGCCGACCGGTGAATCCCGCCAGGGCCGGCCGCAGCCCTCCGCGACCAGGCGGCCCCGGGGGCGCTCGGGCGACCCTTGACGCACTGTCCGTGGCGGGCGGTATGGTTCACCCGTGTTCGAATACATGTTCGAACGCTGCCGACGGGGGCGATCTCGACCCCCGTCCCCGTCGGCGCTCGATCCCGGGTGGCTCCGCCGGAGCGGGGCCTCGTCGGGAGCAGGTCAGGGGGTCGCACGTGGGGTCGACGACCAGGTTAGGTGGACCATGACAGACGACATCCAGCAGCACGCCCCGCGTGGGGCCGAGGTGGAGGCGTGAGCGCGCCGCGGGCGTCGGTGGCCCCGCCCAACCCCTACGCCCTCCCCGCGACTACCCACTCCTACCTCCTGCGAGCCGCGGAGTCGCTCCAGGAGGCCGTCGTGGCCACCGAGGTGCCGGCGCGCTACGCGCTGGCCCACGTCGCCGCGCTCCGCTCGGCGGCCGCGCTGCTCTCGGCGCGGGCCCAGCCGGCGCCGGCGCGGCGTCGACCGCAGAAGAATGCCTGGGTGCTGCTGGCCGAGGTGGCGCCGGAGCTGGCGGAGTGGGCGACCTTCTTCGCAGCGGGGGCCTCGAAGCGCGCCGCCGCGGAGGCGGGGTCGCGGCGCGCGGTCAGCGAGCGCGAGGCCGACGACCTCGTCCGCGACGCCGACCGGTTCCTGGGTGTGGTGGAGCAGGCCCTGGGCCTGGTCCCGCACGCGCCCTCGGCCGAGCGCATCAGCCGCGCTGGCTGAGCCCTCCGCCCCCCTCGGCCGGCCGCCCGGCCGCGCGGCGAGGGCGGTGACACGAATCGGGTCGGGGCCTTGTCGGTCCGGGTGGCTGGATGGTCGCGGTTGAGTCGATGACGAGGGGTTCCCCGGTCGCGCCGGGCGGTGAGGATCGCCCAGGCTCGACCGGGGGCCGCTGTGGCCCCGCCCGCCCCGACGCCCGCACGGGTGTCCCAGTGATCGGAGTCCCGCGCATGCGGCTTCTCGGGCCGCGCCGCACGGCGCAGCTGGTGTCCCTCCTCCTCGTCCCGGCCACCCTCACGGTGGCCCCCGCCCTCGCGCCCGCCGCCCTCCTCGGCGCGCCCGAGGGATCGACGACCGGCTCGACGACCGGCTCGACGACCGGCTCGATGGTGGGCTCGATGGTCGGGTCGGTCCTGCCGGGGGCGGCCAACGCGGCGGCGCCGGTGAGCGTCGCCACCGCGCGCACCGTGCAGGACGGCTCCACGGCCACGGTGCGTGGCTACGTCGTGGGTCAGCCCACCGCCACCAGCACCGTGGTGACCTCGGGGTTCCCCGACGACTACGCCCTCGCCCTGGCCGACGCGCCGGGGGAGACCGCCACGTCGCGGATGGTCTACGTGCAGGTGCCGAGCGCCTTCCGCGCGTCCTGGGGGCTGCGGTCCAACCCCGCGCTGATGGGGCGCCGCATCGACGTGACCGGCACGCTCGGCGCCTACTTCTCGGCACCCGGCGTGCGCAACGCCACCGCCTTCGCCATCGCCGACGGCGGCGGGGGCGCCACCCCGCCCCCGAGCGGGGGCACCGACGACTACGACAGCACCTACTACGCCGGTGCCGTCGGCAAGACGGGCTCGGCGCTGGAGACGTCGCTGCACACGATCGTCTCGCGCGGTGTCGCGCGGCTCACCTACGACGAGGTCTGGGCCGCCCTGCGCGAGACCGACCAGGATCCCGCCGACGCGAGCCGCGTGATCGAGCTCTACACCGGCGAGAGCCGCCCCGAGACCGACAACGGTGGCGGCGTCGAGCAGTGGAACCGCGAGCACGTCTGGGCCAAGAGCCACGGCGACTTCGGCACGGCCACGGGCCCCGGCACCGACCTGCACCACCTGCGCCCCGCCGACGTGACGGTCAACTCCGCTCGCGGCAACCTCGACTTCGACGAGGGCGGCTCGCAGAACGCCGAGGCTCCGGGCAACTACGCCGACGGCGACTCCTGGGAGCCGCGCGACGCCGACAAGGGCGACGTGGCGCGGATGATCTTCTTCATGTCCGTGCGCTACGAGGGCGGCGACGGCTTCCCCGACCTCGAGGTCAACGACCGGGTCGCCAACGGCACCGCCCCGCTGCACGGCAAGCTGTCGACGCTCCTGCGGTGGAACGCCGAGGACCCGCCGTCGGCCTTCGAGATGCGCCGCAACGACGTCATCTACGAGCGCTTCCAGTTCAACCGCAACCCCTTCATCGACCACCCGGAGTGGGCCGACGCCATCTGGTGACCCGCGCCGGCGGCCGCGGTCGGTGGCGGTGACGAGCGGCCACGGTGCCTGGCGGGTGGCGGTGCGCGACGGGTGGCGGTGACCTGCGACGCGTCGTAGGGTGCAGGGTGTCGAACAGACGTTCGACACACGACGTCCCCGGCGGCCGCAGCACCTGCCACCGGGTCGAGCCCCAGGGAGTCCGCCCCCGTGCCAGGTGATCGACCCCAGCGCGTCCCCACCGCCGCCCCCGTCGCCGCGTCTCTCGCCGGGGGCGGCCCGGCGACGCGGGCGCGGGCCCGGGCCCGGGCGCTCGTCGGTCCCCTAGGGTGGTCGCCATGGCAGCAAGCGAGCGCCCTCCCGCCCGGCCCGACGAGCGGTCCCAGGAGCGGCCCAGCGAGCGGCGGGCGGCGGCGCGCACGGCCGTCGTCTGGGCGGCCCTGCAGGAAGCGCTCGGCGCAGGAGGGGCGGGCCGACCGCTCGACGTGCTCGACATCGGCGGCGGCACGGGCGGCCTGGCCGTGCGGGTCGCCGAGCTCGGCCACCGGGTGTCCGTCGTCGACCCCAGCCCCGATGCCCTCGCCTCGCTGGCGCGGCGCGCGCGGGAGCGGGGCGTCGAGGTGTCGGGCCAGCAGGGCGACCTGTCGACCCTGGCCGAGGTGGTGGGCCCCGCCAGCGCCGACGTCGTGCTGTGCCACGGGGTGCTCGAGGTGGTCGACGACCCGGCGGCCGCGCTGGCCAGCCTGCGAGCGGCCATGCGCCCCGAGGCCACCCTCAGCCTGCTCGTCGCCCAGCACCACGCCGCCGTCGTCGCCCGGGCCATGGCCGGACACTTCGGGCAGGCGCTGGCGATGCTCGACGCGCCGAGCGGGGCACCGGTCGCCGGCGGACGCGCCCGCTCGGGGCGACGCTTCACCCGTGACGAGCTCGAGGGGCTGCTGGGCGGCGCCGGGCTCGAGGTGCTCTCGGTGGACGGCGTGCGCGTCTTCGCCGACCTCGTGCCCGGGTCGTTGCTCGACCTCGAGCCCGGCGCCAGTGCCGCGCTGGTCGAGCTCGAGCGGGCCGTCGCACGCCGCTCGGAGTACCTCCCCCTCGCGACGCAGCTGCACGTGCTCGCCCGCTAGCGACCGGCCGGCTCCCGCCGACCGACGCCCTCGCGCCCCTGGGCCGCGGGGGGACCGGTGGTGACCGACCGGGGGGTGGCGGGCCCCGACGACGCCGCGTTCCCGGACGCGGGCCGGAGCGTCGCGCCACGCGCCGATCGGCGACCGGAGGGCACGCCCCGACCGGTGACGCCGATCCTGCACGTCGACATGGACGCGTTCTACGCCTCGGTGGCCCTGCGGGAGCGGCCCGACCTGCGTGACGTGCCCGTCGCCGTCGGCGGCGCCCACCGCGGCGTGGTGCTCGCCGCCAGCTACCCCGCCCGGGCGCACGGCGTGCGCTCGGCGATGCCGATGTCGCGGGCGCGACGGCTCTGCCCCCAGCTGGTCGTGCTGGCCCCCGACTTCGAGCTCATCGGCAGCGTCTCCCGCGCGGTCCACGAGTGCTTCCGCCGGGTCACTCCGCTGGTGGAGGTGCTGTCGGCCGACGAGGCCTTCCTCGACGTCGGCGGCGCCGGGCGGCGGCTCGGGCCGCCCGAGGTCGTCGCCGAGCTGGTCCGCGCCACCGTCCACGACGAGCAGGGCATCACCTGCTCGGTGGGGGTGGCCGCGACGGTGTCGGTGGCCAAGCTGGCCAGCCGGCTGGCCAAGCCGGACGGCGTGGTCGTCGTCGCTCCCGAGGACGTCCCCCGCATGCTCCACCCCCTCGACGTCGGCCTGCTCTACGGCGTGGGGGACAAGACCCGCGCCCGCCTCCAGCGACTGGGTCTGCGCACCGTCGGCGACGTCGCCCGCACCCCCCGCGCCGCTCTCCACGAGCTGGTGGGCGCCCGCCAGGCCGACCACCTGCTCGCGCTGGCGTGGGGCACCGACCGCGGCGAGCTCGTCGTGGGGCGTGCCCCCGGCTTCGGCGGCGGCGAGCCCGACTCCTCGATGGGCGCCCAGCACACCTTCGGGCGCGACGTCGTCGACCGCGACGGCGTGCTGCGCGAGCTGCTGCGGCTCACCACCTCGGTGACGGGCCGGATGAGGGGGCGCGACCTGGTCGGACGCACGGTGGCGATCACGGTGCGCTCGACCGACTTCACCACCGTGAGCCGCTCCCGGACGCTCGCGGAGCCCACCGACGTGACGCGCGAGGTCTACGAGACGGCCGTGGCGCTCTTCGACGCGCTGGGTCCGCAGCGGCGCGCCGTACGCCTGGTGGGGGTGCGGGTGGAGGGCCTCGGCCCCCGCGGTGCGGTGCACCACCAGCACGTGCTCGGCGAGAGGGAGCGTGGCTGGTCGGAGGCCGACCGCGCGGTCGACCGCGCCACCCGTCGCTTCGGGGGCGCCGCGGTGCGTCCGGCCAGCCTGCTCTGAGGACCGGCGGTGCGCGACCGAGGTCGTCGTGCCGCCGCCGAGCACGTCCCTCGACCCCCGCCGCGCGAGTAATTTCCCGACGCGCCTACCGTGACGTCGATCGCCTGCCTAGAATTGGCGCGACGGTGAGCCCGCCGATCCGCGTGACCCTGGAGGACCCTGTGCCACTCTCCGAAGAGGAGCTGCGACTGCTCGAGCAGATGGAGCGCGCCCTCTCTGAAGAGGATCCCAAGTTCGCCTCCACCCTGCGCGGCACCTCGCTGCGCCGGGCTGCACGGCGCCGCGCGATCCTGGCCGGCGTCGTCTTCGTCGTCGGCATCTGCGTCCTCATGGGCGGCGTGATCAGCAAGGTCTACGCCGTCGGCATCGTCGGGTTCGTGATCATGCTCGCCTCGGCGACCATCGGTCTCAACGCCCTCAAGGGCCAGCAGGCCGCCGCTGCCGCCGAGACCCAGGGCGCCGCGGCGCACCCGTCGTCGGGCTTCACCGTCATCGACGGCGGCCGCGCAGGTCGCTCCGCGCGCGCCGGCAAGAGCCGCGGCGGGCGGCCGTCGCGTCGCCCCCGCAAGTCCGGCACGTTCATGGAGCGCGCCGAGGAGCGCTGGCGCCGGCGCCGCGAGCAGAACGGCGGCTTCTAAGCCCTCGCTCGGCGCTGTCGTCACGCGTGATCGATGGCGGCTCGGACCCGTGCCCGGCGTGCGCGCCTGAGGTGACGCGGCGCGGTCCTGACCGCTCGGCCCTCCGGCGGCCGTCCTCGACGAGCCGGACGACGGTCCCGGTCGACGGTCCTGGTCGACGGCTCGGTCCGAGGCCTCCGGTCGACGGCGCTCGTCGACGGCGGCAGCCGACGGCCACTCGGGCCCGCACCGACCGACATGCCGGCCCCGGTCGGCAGGTCGGTGCGAGGGTCGTCGTCGGCGGGGTCCAGCGGTTACCCCGGCCTGCACCGGCCGATGTGCCCGGCCCCGGTCGTCGGACCGGCGCGAGGTCGTCGGAGCGGGAGCCGGTGGAGCCACGGGGCGGAGCCCCCGACCGCCCCCACCGGAGCCCGCCGGCAGCGGTGGCACCCGGCCCGCCCGGCGGCCCCGCTCAGCGGTCGGGCCAGGGCGGCGGCCCGTGCTCAGCCGGTCGGTCGACACCCGGCCCGCCCGGCGGTCCCTCTCAGCGGTCGGGCCAGGGCGGCGGCGCGTGCTCAGCCGGTCGGTCGATCCGGTCGGACCGGCGAGGTCACCCGGCCGGCGCCGCAGAGGTCAGCCGACCTCGTCGACCGTCGCGGCGCCGGTGCGCGTGGCACGCACCTCGGCCCGTCGCGCCTGCGCGCCCGACGGTCGCCGGCCCGCGGTGAGCACCGACCGCGGCCACCACCGCGCCGCGCGGCGCTGTCGCGGCGTGACGCCGGCCAGCAGGGCCGCGACGCAGACGCGCCCGTCGTCGCCCACCTGCTCGCTGGCGGCGGGGGAGTCGGTCGACCCGGCCGGGGCGTAGCGCAGCCGCTCGAGGGCGGTGACGAGCCGACGGGTCGCGGCGGCCGCCTCCGGGGAGGCCGCGGCGCCGCGCTCGGGTCGCTCGACCGGCTCGGCCGCGGGGTCGGCGTACCAGTCGAGGAGCGCGGCGCCGGCGGTGCGCACGGAACGCTGCTCGGGCCAGGGGTGGCCGAGGTCGAGGGCGGTGGCGCGCAGCTCCTGCCAGACACCCTCGGGACCCGCGGCGAGCCAGCGCTCACGCCGGCGGCCCCGCAGCAGGCGCGGCAGGAGCAGCAGTGCCCCGAGCGCCAGCAGGCCGCCGACGCCCCCGGCGACGGGGGCCCACGGGAAGGTCGTCGCCGTCGTGTCGGTGTCGTCGGGGCCCTGCGCCTGCGGCACCTCGGGCTCCGCGCTCGGCGCCGGCCGGTCGGGCTGCACCGGGGCCTGCGACTGCTCGCTCGGCTGGGCCGACGGCTGGTCGGGCTCGGAGTCGAGCTGGCCACGGGTGTAGTCGGGCACGGCGGCCGCCCGGTCGGCGGGCGTGGGCTCGAAGCGCACCCACCCGGCGCCGGCGATGAAGAGCTCGGGCCAGGCGTGGAGGTCGTAGGCGCTGAACTGGTACCGGTCGGGACCGATCTCGTCGGGGCGCAGGAAGCCGACGGCGACCCGGGCCGGGATGTCGAGCTCGCGGGCCATCACCGCCATGGCCGAGGCGAACTGCTCGCAGTAGCCGACCCGACCGCCCTCGTCGTCGCGCAGGAAGGCCTCGAGCTCGCTCACGCCGTTGCCCTCGTCGGCACGCGCGAGGTCGTAGGTGAACTCCGAGCGGAACCAGTTCTGCAGGGCCACGGCCTTGGCGTAGCGGGTCGGTGCCTCGGCGGTGACCTCGACGGCCAGGTCGCGCACCAGGTCGGGCAGCGGGGGCAGGTCGACCATCTCCGCGCTGACGGCGCCGGCGGCCGAGGGCGCTGAGGCGAGCTGGGCGGCGGAGAGGTCCAGCTCGACGCCGGTCATCGAGTAGTCGAGCCCGGCGGTGTCGAGGTCGTCCGCGCTGGCCAGGAAGTCCATGGTCGACTCGTCGTAGCGCCAGTCGCCCTCGGCGCGGATGGCGCGGATCGGCGCCCAGGTGGGCAGCCAGCGCGACTGGAAGTCCTCACCGATGCTCACGTCGTAGTCGTAGGAGCGTCGCGCGACGTCGCCCGCGACGCCCTGCAGAGCCGGCACCGCGCCGTCGGGCAGGTTGTCGGTGGGGATCTCGCGGTCCCCGGAGCTCCACGCCTCGCTGGAGAAGCGGTTGAGCACGGCGATGCGCAGGTACGACGGGTCGGGGTCGTCGGTCTGCACCTCGAGCAGGGGGATGTCGCTGCCACGGCGCAGGTCGCGCTGGAGGTCGGTCATGGGGTTGACGATCTGCACGGCGTCGTCGCCGCCCGCACCCCCCGCGCCGAGGGAGAAGACGTCGACGTCGAGGGTCGGCACCCCGAGGGGCACGAGCACGGCCAGCGCCGTCGCCGCGGCACCGACGCTCGCGGCGCCCACCCGCGAGGTCGAGCTGCGGGGGCCCAGGGCGGCCGAGGCGCGCAGGTCGGTGTC
The DNA here is from genome assembly GCF_916862475.1 of Nocardioides sp. Leaf374. NCBI lineage: Bacteria > Bacillati > Actinomycetota > Actinomycetes > Propionibacteriales > Nocardioidaceae > Nocardioides > Nocardioides sp. Leaf374. The sequence continues at coordinate 39,950 of NZ_CAKASO010000034.1, read as the reverse complement.
GCTGGCCTCGGTCGGGCGGCCGCGCTCGTCGAGCGGACGGCCCCACCGGGCGACCTGCTCGTCCTCCTGGAGGAAGAGCATGACCAGGAAGCCCGCCGCGGTGAGTGCGAAGACCCACCAGGAGAGCCCGGAGTCGACGATGCTCACCGGCACCGCGTAGACCGTGAGGAGGGGCAGGCCCGCCAGCGGCACGCGGCGCACGCCGTTGGCGAGCAGGTCGACCAGGAGCATGCAGGCCAGCCCGCCGCCGACGAGCAGCGGGTCGAGCGGGGCGGCCTCGGGCGGCACGGGGGCGGCGTACTGGCGTGAGGTCGCCACGGCGGCCTCGACGGCGCGCACCAGCTCGCTCCAGCCGGCACCGAGCGGCACCGGGGTGTCGATGAGCAGCTCGGAGGCCAGGGCGACCCCGACCACCGTCTGCGCGAGCAGCACCACGAGGGCGGGGAGGCGGGCGAGGCGGGCCAGGGCACCCGTGCCGGCGACGACCAGGGCCAGCAGCAGCAGGGGCCGCAGGAATCCGCCCGGGGTCTCGGTCAGCCCCCGCCAGGACACCACCGCGGCCCAGGTGGTGAGGGTGGCGGCCAGGGCCGAGAGCAGCAGGCGCCCGGCGCCCCGGGCGCGAGGGTCCTTCGACGCCGACGCTCGCGCGCGGCCGGTGCTCGGGCGGGCCGGGGACCCGGCCGGTGGCACGAGGGTGGGTGCGCTCACGAGGGTCCTCCACGGGTGGTCGCGCCGGTGCCGCCGCCGGTCCTGATCCCGGTGCCGGGCCCGCTGGTCGCCCCGTGCGGTCGGGGGGCGGTGGCGCGGCTGCGGCCGAGGTCCTGCCAGGCGGCGTCGAGGCGGTCGCGCGGGCCGAGCCCGACGCTGCGCCAGCCCTGGCGGGAGAGCACCGCGGCGCCGGAGGCGCCCGGGGCGGTCGGCACGCCGGTGCCCCAGGCGGCCACGTCGAGGGCGACCGCGAGACCGGCGTCGGCGCCGTGGTGCATGCGGCGCAGCACCGGCAGGTCGGCCTGGGTGAGGTCCCCGAGCACGGCGATGACGAGCCCGCCCTGGCCCTGCTCGCGCAGCCAGCCGGTGTCGAGGTGGGTGGCCCGCAGCGGCTGCAGGACGGCGAGGGACTCCAGGATCGGCCCGGTGTCGAGGGTGGCGTCACGCACGTGCCAGGCCGCGGCGGCGTCCTCGCCCGCAGCGGTGACCAGACGTACGGCGAACCCGCGCCGACCCAGGTGCGTGGCGATGGAGGCGGCGGCCACGACGGCGGTCTCCAGCGAGGAGGCGACGCCCTGGCCGCGGTGGCTGCCGGCGCGGTTGTCGATGAAGAGCGTCGCGCGGGCCTGCCACGGCTGCTCCTCGCGGCGCACCATCAGCTCCCCGGTGCGGGCCGAGCTCAGCCAGTGCACGCGCCGCAGGTCGTCGCCGCGGCGGTACTCGCGCACGGTGACGTCCTCGGCGCTTCCGTGGGCGAAGGCGCGGGGCCGGTTGTCGCCCGACCCGGAGGAGCCGCCGCCGAGGTTGATGGGCGGCAGCGGCACGACCCGGGGGGTGACGGTCAGCGGCACGCTGGTCTGGAAGGCCCGGCCGAGCTCGACGAGTCCGAAGGGGTCGCTGACTCGCACCGTCATCGGCCCGACGTCGTAGCGCCCCCGGACGTCGCTGCGCACCTGGTAGCTCACCTCGCGGCGCCAGCCCTGGCCGATGCCGTCGAGCACGAAGCGCGGGCGGGTGCCGAGCACGTAGGGCAGCTGGTCCTCCACCAGGAGCACGGCGTGGGGGGTGCGGCCCTGGTTGGTCATGGTGAGCCCGACCCGGGCGGGCTGGCCGGCGGTGACCAGCTGGGGGCTCACCGTGCGCACCAGGGCGAGTCGGTAGCGGTTGCGGCCGACGTAGGCGGCGGTGAGCAGCGGCAGGGCCAGCACCAGCACACCGACGCGGGTGAGCGCGGGCTGGCCGAGCAGCACGGCGCAGACGACGGCGGTGACGCCCGCGGCGACGAAGGCGCGACCGCGCAGGGTGAGCCCGGCGAGGGCCTCGCGCATCGGTCCTCCCTGGGTCGTCCGGCGGTGTCGGTGGTGTCGGTGGTGTCGGCGTGGGGCGGTGTGGGGCGGTGTGGCGTGGCGCGGGGTGCCGCGGTGGGGGAGTGGGGCTCAGGCCCGGTCGGGCTCCGGCACCGGCACCCCGGCGAGGATGCGGTCGAGCACGGCCTCGGTGGTGCGACCGTTCATCGCGGCCTCCACGCTGGGCAGCAGGCGGTGGGCCAGCACGGTGCGCGCCAGCAGCTGCAGGTCGTCGGGCACGACGTAGTCGCGGCCCTCGATGGCGGCGTAGGCCTTCGCGGCGCGCACGAGGTGGAGCGTCGCCCGGGGGGAGGCGCCGAGGGTGAGGTCCTCGGTGGTGCGGGTGGCGCTGGTCAGCGCGACGGCGTAGCGCTGCACCGCGTGGGCGACGTGCACCTGCGCGACGATCCCGGTGATCTTGCGCAGCTCGGAGGCGTCGGTGACGGCCTCGAGGTCGTCGAGGGGGTTGGAGCGGGTGTGGGAGTCGAGCATGGCGATCTCCGCGGAGGCGACGGGGTAGCCCATCGAGACCCGGGCCATGAAGCGGTCGCGCTGGGCCTCGGGCAGCGCGTAGGTGCCCTCCATCTCGACGGGGTTCTGGGTCGCGATGACCATGAACGGCGCCTCGAGGTGGTAGGTCGCGTTGTCGACGGTCACCTGGCGCTCCTCCATCGCCTCCAGCAGCGCCGACTGGGTCTTGGGGGAGGCCCGGTTGATCTCGTCGCCGACGACGACGTTGGCGAAGATCCCGCCGGGGCGGAACTCGAACTCGCGGGTGTTCTGGTTGAACACCGAGACCCCGGTGACGTCGGAGGGCAGCAGGTCGGGGGTGAACTGGATGCGGCTCACCGAACAGTCGATGCTGCGTGCCAGGGCCTTGCTGAGCATGGTCTTGCCGACCCCGGGCACGTCCTCGATGAGCAGGTGGCCCTCGGCGAGCAGCACCACGAGGGCCGCGGAGACGACGTCGGGCTTGCCCTCGATGACCCGCTCGACGTTGCCCCGCACCCGGGAGACGACCCGGGCCACGGTCTCGAGGTCGGCGCCTCCAGGGATCGGAGCAACCACGTCGGGTCCTTTCGGTCGTGCACTCGGCGCCGGCGGGCACGGCGCCCGGGGATGACATCACGGTAGGGCGTCGGTGCAACTCGCGTCGCCTGCCGGCGCGCTCGCGTCAGGTCCGGCCCCGGCGGTCACGGTGGTCGGCTGCGCCCCACCACGCACCCCCGGGGCGCGCCGGGTGCCCCACGCTCCTCCACCCGCGCTCCACCTCCGCGCGGGCCCGCTCCACCGGCCCCCACCGTGCGCCCCGCAGCAGGTCCGCGTCGCCTCGTCGTACGCCGGGAGCGCCCGGCCGATCTCGGTGCCGCAGGCCGCTGACCTGCGACGACAACGGTTCGGCGGGGTGCTCGGCCGCCGCGGCGCGCCGCGCCGGCGCAGGGTCTCCCCCCGCAGGTCGCACGGACAGGGCGACGAGCGGCCGCGGCCCGGTGGAGCGCTCGCGGGCGCAGAACACCGCCCCGGAGTGGTCGGATGTGGTTGACGGTGGAGGAAGGTGGAGTAAGGTGGTGCGAAGTGGAGGAGGCTCCCGGATCAGTGGAGGTGCGACGTGTTCTTCATGGGCACGTACACGCCGAAGCTGGACGAGAAGGGACGTCTCTTCCTGCCGGCCAAGTTCAGGGACCGACTCGCAGAGGGGCTCGTCGTGACACAGGGACAGGAGAAGTGCCTGGTCGTGTGGCCCGAGGACGTCTTCATGCAGGAGGCCCAGCGCGCACAGAGCACGCCGATGACCAACCGCGACGCCCGTGACTACGCCCGCGTGCTCTTCGCGGGCGCCGAGCAGGGCACGCCCGACAAGCAGGGGCGCATCGGCATCCCGTCGGTGCTGCGCCAGTACGCCTCGCTCGAGCGCGACGTCGTCGTCATCGGCGTGATGGACCGCATCGAGATCTGGGATCCCGCCCGCTGGCAGGAGTACTCCTCCGGGGCCCAGGAGAAGTTCGCCGAGCTCGACGAGCAGCCGCCCGTCTGACCCGGCACCCCCCGGCTCCACCCCGCACCACCGCAGACGGCTCCACCCGCACCACCAGCAGCACCACCCGCACGTCCACCACGGATCCGCCGGTCTCGGTACCGGCCCGCTCCCTCGGCCCTGGGGCACCTTCCCCGGCACCAGGACCGAACGCCACCTCGAGTCTTCTCACGGAGCGGGCCGGGACCCGGCTCGGCGGATCCGCCCTTTCCCCCGCACCGCCCGCACACCACCCGATCTGGGGTCGACGATGAGCATCACCCACGAGCCCGCGCCGCCGCGGGTGCGCCACCAGGCGCGCGACGCGGTGGTGCTGATGGCGTTCTCCGCCGCGGTCTCCCTCGGCGGCGCCGCGACCCTCCTGCTGCTCTCGAGCCTGGGACGCTGAGGTCGGCTCCATGGCTTCCCCCCGCCACGTCCCGGTCCTGCTCGACCGGGTCGTCGACCTGCTGGCGCCCGCGCTCGACGAGTCCGCCGCCGCCCGGCTGGGCGCGGCTCCCGTGCTCGTCGACTGCACCCTGGGCCTCGGTGGCCACAGCGAGGCCGTCCTCGAGCGGCTGCCCGGCGCCCGCGTCGTGGGCATCGACCGCGACCCCGCCGCGCTCGCGCTGGCCGGCGAGCGCCTGGCGGCCCACGGCGAGCGCTTCACCGGCGTGCACGCCACCTACGACGAGATCGGCGAGGTCGTCGCCGACCTCGGCCTGGGCGAGGTCGCGGGCGTCCTCTTCGACCTCGGGGTCTCCTCCATGCAGCTCGACGTGCGCGAGCGCGGCTTCGCCTACGCCGAGGACGCCCCGCTCGACATGCGCATGGACTCCTCGACCGGGCCGACCGCCGCCGACGTCCTCAACACCTACTCCGCCGCCGACCTGACCCGCGTCCTGCGCGACTACGGCGAGGAGAAGTTCGCCCGCAAGATCGCCGCCGCCGTCGTGCGCCGCCGCGAGAGCGAGCCCTTCACGACGTCCGGGCCGCTCGTCGAGCTGTTGTACGCCGAGATCCCCGCGCCGGCCCGGCGCACCGGCGGCCACCCCGCCAAACGCACCTTCCAGGCGCTGCGCATGGAGGTCAACGACGAGCTGGCCGTCCTGCGCCGCGCGCTGCCGGCCGCCATCGACGTCCTCGGCGTCGGCGGGAGGGTCGTGGTGGAGTCCTATCACTCGCTGGAGGACCGGCTGGTCAAGCAGGCCTTCACCGCCGCGACCCGCTCGGTCGTGCCCGACGACCTCCCCTTCGTGCCCGAGGGCAGCGAGCCGGCCCTGCGCCTGGTCACCCGCGGCTCGGAGAAGGCCGACGCGGGCGAGATCGAGGCCAACCCGCGCGCCGCCTCCGTGCGCCTGCGCGCCGTCGAGCGGGTCCGACCCTCCGACGGGCCCCAGGACCGGCCCCAGGGCCGGTCGGCCGCCCGCACGCCCCGCACCACCCACCGTCCCGACACCCGAGGGGGAGCAGCCCGATGAGCAGCACGGCACGAGCGATCCAGACCAGACTGCCCCGCCTCGCCGAGGCCGCCGTCGAGCGCGCCCGGCTGACCGTCGTGCCCCGGGGCCGCACGAGGGCGGCCAAGGTGCCGTTCGTGACCCTGCTCAGCCTGCTGATGCTCGGCGGCGTCGTGGGCCTGCTGCTGTTCAACACCTCGATGCAGCAGTCGGCCTTCGCCGCCACCGAGCTCCAGGACCGCGCCACCGTGCTCACCGCGCGCCAGGCCTCGCTGTCGATGCAGCTCGAGCGCCTGCGCGACCCGCAGAACGTCGCGCGCCGGGCCCAGGCCCAGGGCCTGGTGCTCCCGGCCGCACCGCAGTTCCTCGACCTCTCCGACGGCACCGTCACCGGCACCACCGACGCCGCCCTGGCCCCCGGGACGCTCGCGCTCGACCCGCCCCCGGCGCCGCTGCCGGCCGAGCTCCGCCCGCCGGCCCCGACCCAGGCCCCGCCCGAGGGCACCCTCCCCGGCGACCGCGACCGCTCGGGCGACCGTGACGGCTCGGGCGACGGTGACCGCTCGGGCGACCGCGACGGCTCGGCCGACCGCGATGGCTCGGACGCCGGCGACCGGTCCGGCGACCGCGACGGCAGTGGTCGTGAGCGCCAGCAGGACCAGACCGGCGACGACACCGTCGAGGACGCCCCGCGCGGCAACCGCGACGGCGACGCCGGTGGGGGTAGGAACGACCGGTAACACCTGCACCACCCGCACCACGTGCACCACCCGCACCACGGACCGAACCGCCCAGCACCAGCACCACCCGGAGGACGAGCGTGCGACAGACCCGCCAGCCGATGCGCAGGACCGCAGCCCGTGGCCCGGCCCGCCCCGCCGGCGAGCTGAGGGGCTCCCCGCAGCTGCGGCTGCGGATCGGCTTCCTGGTCATCGCGATGGTGCTGTCGGTCTTCGTGGGCCGCCTCGTGCAGCTCCAGGGTCTCGACCCCGCCTCCTACGCCTCGATGGCCGCGGCCGAGGGCCTGGAGGAGATCGTGCTCCCCGCCGAGCGCGGCGACATCCTCGACCGCAACGGCGAGCCGCTGGCGGAGTCGGTCGACGGGCTGATGGTCGTGGCCGACCCGGCGCTGACCGCCGACGACGCCCCGGAGCTCGCGCGCTTCCTCGCCAACCGCCTCGACGTCGACTACTTCACGATCCTGCCCCGCCTGCGGGCCGAGGACAGCCGCTTCCAGTACATCGCCCGCAGCGTGCCCGCCGCCCTCGCCACCTCGGTGGTCGCCAAGGCGCGCGCGCTGGGCTACGACGGTCTGGTGACCGAGCGCGACCCGGTGCGGGAGTACCCCGCGGGCGACGTCGCCGCCAACCTCGTCGGCTTCGTCGGCACCCCCCGCAAGAACGGCACGACCAAGCCGCTGGCCGGCTTCGAGCGCACCTTCGACGATCTCCTCGACGGCGTCGACGGCGAGGCGCGCTACTCCGTGGCCGCCGGCAACCGCGTCCCGCTGGGGGAGAACACCACCGTGCCGGCCGTCGACGGCGAGGACCTGCGCACCACCCTCGACCGCGACCTGCAGTTCTACTCCCAGCGCGTGCTGCGCCAGGCCGTGCGCGACTCCGGAGGCGAGTCGGGCTCGGTCGTCGTGCTCGACAGCCGCACCGGCGACGTGCTGACGCTGGCCGACTACCCCACCTTCGACGCCAACCACCCGCTGGAGTCCGACGAGGCCGACCTCGGCTCGCGCGCGGTCAGCGACGTCTACGAGCCCGGGTCGGTCGAGAAGGTCCTCACCGTCGCGGGCCTGGTCGACGCCGGCAAGGTCACCGCCCGCACGCGGCTCACGGTGCCCGGCGTGCTGCAGCGCGAGGGGGACAACCCGATCAGCGACTGGTTCGACCACGGCACCATCCGGCTCACGCTGGCCGGCGTCATCGCCCAGTCCTCCAACATCGGCACCGTGATGGCCACGGAGAAGTACGACGACGGCGAGCTGCGCTCCTACCTCGACGCCTTCGGCCTCGGGCGCACCACCGGCACGGGCATCCGCGGCGAGTCGGCCGGCATCCTGCCCGACGAGAGCATCTGGTCCGACGCGCTGCAGGACCGCATCGCCTTCGGTCAGTCGGTCTCGGTCAACGCACTGCAGATGGCGGCCGCGGTCAACACCATCGCCAACGGCGGGGTGCGCATCGACCCCAGCGTCGTGCTCGGCTCGGCCACCACCGACTCCGGCGAGCAGGTCGGCACCGACCACGCCACGGAGCGGCGCGTCATCAGCGAGGACGCGGCGCGCCAGACGACCCACATGATGGAGCGCGTGGTCGACCCCGAGGTCGGCGTCGCCCCGGGCGCGGCCGTCCCGGGCTACCGCGTCGCCGGCAAGACCGGCACGGCGCAGCGGGCCAGCAGCGAGTGCCAGTGCTACGACGGCAGCTACACCGTGTCCTTCGCCGGGTTCGCGCCCGCCGACGACCCCCGCTTCACCATCTACGTCGTGGTGCAGAACCCCACCAACGGCGGCGGGGGCGGCTCGGTCGGCGGTCCGGCCTTCTCCAAGATCATGGGCTACGCGCTGCGCCGCTACGCCGTGCCTCCCACCGGCACCGAGCCCTCGCGCCTGCCCGTCGAGTGGTGAGCCCGGCCGCGCGCTCCTAGGCTGACCCGATCGTGACCTCGACACCTGGCACTCCCGGCACGTCCGGCGACACCCGCCCCGCAGACCCGCCCCGCACGCCCCTCTCCGAGCTGACGGCGTGGGTGCGCCGCGAGCTGGCGCCGGCGCACCGCACCGCGCCCTCGAGCGACCCGACGCTCACCGGCATCACGCTGAGCTCCCAGCGCGTCCGGCCGGGCGACCTCTACGCCGCGCTCCCCGGCGCGCGCGCCCACGGCGCCGACTACGCCGCGGCCGCGGTCGGGGCCGGAGCCGTGGCGGTGCTCACCGACCCCGCGGGCGCCGACCGTGTGCCCCCCGGTGTGCCCGCCCTCGTGGTCGACGACCCCCGCCGTGTGCTCGGGCGGGTCAGCGCCCACCTCTACGGCCACCCTGCCGAGCGGCTGACGATGATCGGCGTCACGGGCACCCAGGGCAAGACCACCACCACGCGGCTCCTCGAGGGCGGCCTGGCCGGCGCGGGGGTGCGCTCCGCGGTCATCGGCACGGTCGGCACCCGCATCGCCGGGGTCGACGTGCGCACGGCGCTGACGACGCCCGAGGCGCCCGACCTGCACGGGCTCTTCGCCGTCATGGTGGAGCGCGGCGTCGAGGTGTGCGCGATGGAGGTCTCGAGCCACGCCCTCGTGCTGGGCCGCGTCGACGGCGTGGTCTTCGACGTGGCCGTCTTCCTCAACCTCGGGCGCGACCACCTCGACTTCCACGACACCGTGGAGGAGTACTTCCAGGCCAAGGCCGCCCTCTTCGGCCCCGACCGCGCGCGCCGCGCGCTGGTCAACCGCGACGACGAGCACGGGCGGCGCCTGGCCCGGGAGACGCCGCTGCCGGTCGCGACCTTCTCCACCACCGGCGGGGGCGCCGACTGGGAGGCGCTCGACCTGCGCCCGGCCCCGAGCCGCACCTCCTTCGAGGTGCGCGGCCCGGCGGGCCCGCCGTTCCCGGCCGAGGTGCCCCTGGCCGGTGCCTTCAACGTCTCCAACGCCCTCGCGGCCGTGGCCGCCGCGGGCGAGGCCGGGCTCGACGCCTCCGGGGTGGCCGACGGGATCGCCGCCCTGGCCGGCGTGCCGGGCCGGCTCGAGAGCGTCGACGCGGGCCAGGACTTCGAGGTCGTCGTCGACTACGCCCACAAGCCCGACGCCGTCGAGGCGGCGGTGGCCGCCCTGCGCCCGCTCACCGCGGGCCGGGTGGTGGTGGTGCTGGGCGCCGGGGGTGACCGCGACACCGGCAAGCGCCCGGTGATGGGGGAGATCGCCGCCCGGCTCGCCGACGTGCTCGTCGTGACCGACGACAACCCCCGCAGCGAGGACCCGGCCGCCATCCGCGCCGCCGTCCTGGCCGGCGCCGCCGCGGTGCCCGAGGCCGAGCGCGCCGAGGTGCGCGAGGTCGGCGACCGGCGTACGGCGATCGCCGCGGCCCTCGCCGTGGCCCGGTCGGGCGACATCGTGCTCGTGGCCGGCAAGGGCCACGAGACCGGTCAGGAGGTCGACGGGGTGGTGCACCCCTTCGACGACCGGCTCGTCGCCCGTGAGCTGCTGCTCGCCCCCCGGGCCGAGCAGCCCGACGCCTGAGGTCCTCCCGCACCCCGCGGGCACCGGCGGCGTGGCACGAGGGCGCCGCCGGTGCCTCGCGGCTCAGCCCGGCACGCGCTCGCGCCGCCCGAGGTCGAGACCGAGGTGCTCGCGCAGGGTGCGACCGGCGTACTCCCGGCGGAAGAGCCCGCGCCGGCGCAGCTCGGGCACGACCTGGTCGACGAAGTCCTCGAAGGTGCCGGGGCTCTGCGCCGCCGAGAGGATGAAGCCGTCGGCCTCGCCCCCGCGGAAGCTCTCCTCGATCTGGTCGGCGACCTCGGAGGCGGTGCCGACGAGCTGCGGCAGCAGGACGCCCTGGGCGTAGAGCCGGCCGATGTCGCGCAGCGTCAGGCTGTCGCGCTCGCTCAGACGGCGGGCGAGGTCGAAGAGTCCCTGCGTGCCCGAGACCTCGACGTGCTCGAGCGGGGCGTCGAGGTCGTAGGCGGAGAAGTCGTGGTCGGTGTGGACCGAGAGGGTCATCAGGCCCGAGACCGGGTCGGCCAGCTCGTTGTGGAAGGCCTGCTTCTCCTCCGCGATCGACCGCGTCTCGCCGACGAAGGGCACGAAGGAGGGGAAGACCTTGACCTGGTCGGGGTCGCGGCCCGCGTCGCTGGCGCGGCTCTTGATGTCGTCGTAGTAGGCGCGCCGCCCCTCCGGCGTCGGGTCGATCTCGAAGATGGCCTCGGCCCACCTCGCGGCGAAGTCGCGCCCCTTGCTCGAGGAGCCGGCCTGGATGAGCACGGGCCGGCCCTGGGGGGAGCGGGGGGTCGTGAGAGGTCCCCTCGTCTTGTAGAAGAGCCCGTCGAAGTGCGCCGGCCGCACCTTGTCGGGGTCGGCGAAGACGCCGGTCGCCTTGTCCTGCACCAGCGCGTCGGCGTCCCAGGTGTCCCACAGGGCCACCGCGGCCTCGACGAACTCCTGGGCGCGGTCGTAGCGCAGGTCGTGGTCGAGGGCCTCGGTGAGGCCGAAGTTCTGGGCCTCGGAGCGGCTGAGCGACGTGACGATGTTCCAGGCCGCGCGACCGCCGCTGAGGTGGTCGAGGCTCGCGAAGGCCCGCGCCACCTCGAAGGGGTGGAAGTAGGTGGTGCTCCTGGTGACCGCGACGCCGAGGTGGCGTGTGACCGCGGCGATGCTGGCCGCCACGAGCGACGGGTCGAGGGTGGCGCTGGCCTGCGTGCCGCGCCGCAGCGCCTCGCGCTCGTCGCCGCCGTAGTTGGTGGGCACGGCCAGCAGGTCGGCGAAGAAGACGAAGTCGAAGGTGCCCCGCTCCAGGGTGCGCCCCACACGGTGCCAGTAGTCGGGGGTCAGGAACGCCGGGTCGGAGCCGGGGTGGCGCCAGGCGGCGTGGGAGTGCGTGACGTGGGAGGCGATCTGGAATCCGCCGAGGTGCAGCTGCCGGCTCATGGAGGTCTGCCTTTCAGGAGTAACTGGAGTCAGTTACTAGAGGATAGATTGCGCCGTGGTCCGTCCGCCCTCGCCGTCCGGCTGCCGGTCGGCGCGGGCCGGGGTGGGCCGGGGTGGGGCCGGGGTGGGTCGGGCGGGCCCGGGGGTCGGCGGCGCACGTGAGGATCGCCACCGGGCGGCGGGGCGCGGAGGCGCCGGCGGCCCTCGTGGGTCAAGATGTCCTGGTTGCCCCGGCGACGTCGGGGATCACCCCGGCGGCGACGCGGGGCGAGGGACGGCGCGGCGACGCGCAGTGACGGCACCGAGGGAGCGGACGTAGTCGGATGAGAGCGATCCTCATGGGAGGTGGCCTGGCGCTGCTGATCTCGCTGCTCGGGACCCGCGTCGCGATCCGGCGCTTCACCGAGTGGGGCTACGGCCAGGAGATCCGCGACGACGGACCCACCAGCCACCACACCAAGCGCGGCACCCCGACGATGGGCGGCGTCGTCATCATCGGCGCCACCGTGGTGGGCTACTTCGTCGCCAAGCTCGTCACGCGCGACCTGCCCAGCGCCTCGGCGCTGCTGCTGCTCTTCCTCTTCGTCGGCACCGGTCTGGTCGGCTTCCTCGACGACTTCATCAAGATCTACAAGCAGCGCAGCCTCGGCCTGCGCAGCAAGGCCAAGATCGTCGGGCAGACCATCGTCGGCCTCACCTTCGCGGTCCTGGCGCTGAGCCCGTGGTTCGCCGACGACCGCGGCCAGCGGCCGGCGTCGTTCTCGCTGTCCTTCATCCGCGACTTCGACAGCTTCGTGCTGCCCGCCGTGGTGGCGGTGGTGCTGATCCTGCTGATCGTCATCGCCACCAGCAACGCGGTCAACCTCACCGACGGCGCCGACGGCCTGGCCACCGGCGCGAGCGTGATGGTGTTCGGCGCCTACACCCTGGTCAACATCTGGCAGAACAACCAGTGGTGCGGCCAGGACGACATCGCCTACGGCAAGTGCTACGAGGTGCGCGACCCCCTCGACCTGGCGATCATCGCCGCGGCCATCACCGGCGCCTGCTTCGGCTTCCTGTGGTGGAACGCCTCGCCGGCCCAGATCTTCATGGGCGACACGGGCTCCCTGGCGCTGGGCGCGGCGCTGGCCGGCTTCGCGGTGCTCAGCCGCACCGAGCTGCTCCTCATCGTGCTCGGCGGCGTCTTCGTCATGGAGACCGTCTCGGTGATGCTCCAGGTGACTTGGTTCAAGGCCACGCGACGCATCACCGGCACGGGCAAGCGGCTCTTCCGCATCGCGCCCATCCACCACCACTTCGAGATGGTCTGGGACGAGATCACGGTGGTCATCCGGTTCTGGATCATCACCGGGCTGTGCGTCGCCGGCGGCCTGGGCATCTTCTACGCCGAGTGGGTGGCCGGCACGTGAGCGCGCCCCGCGACCTCGACTCCCTGGGCCGGCACACGCCCTGGGACGGCGTGAAGGCCGTCGTCGCCGGCTTCGGCGTCTCCGGCTTCGCCGCCGCTGACAACCTCAACCACCTCGGCGCCGACGTCACCGCCCTCGACGAGTCGGCGGCGGGCAAGGAGGAGAAGGCCGAGCTGCTGGAGGTGCTCGGTGCCTCGATCCGCCTGGGGGAGGGCGCCACGGCGACCCTGCCCGACGACGTCGACGTCCTCGTCACCTCGCCGGGCTGGCGCCCCGACGCGCCGCTGCTCGCGCAGGCGCGGGCCCGCGGGATCCCGGTCTGGGGCGAGGTGGAGCTGGCCTGGCGCCTGCGCGACCCGGCCCACGCCACGCCGTGGCTGGCGGTGACCGGCACCAACGGCAAGACCACCACCGTGCAGATGCTCGACGCGATCCTGCGTGCGGCGGGTCTGCGCAGCGTCGCCGTCGGCAACGTGGGCCTGCCCATCGTCGAGGCCGTCATGGACCCCGAGCCCTACGACGTGCTGGCCGTGGAGCTCTCCAGCTTCCAGCTGCACTACACCGACTCGATGAGCGCCCAGTCGGCGGCGGTGCTCAACCTCGCCGAGGACCACCTCGACTGGTACGCCTCGATGGCCGACTACGCCGCCGACAAGGGGCGCATCTACGAGCGCGTCCAGCGCGCGTGCGTCTACAACGTCGCCGACCCCGAGACCGAGCGCCTGGTGCGTGAGGCCGACGTCGTCGAGGGGGCCCGCGCGGTCGGCTTCACCCTCGGCGTCCCGGGCGTGGGCATGCTCGGCCTGGTCGAGGACATCCTCGTCGACCGCGCCTTCATCGAGGAGCGCGGCACGAGCGCCGCCGAGCTGTGCCACCTCGCCGACCTCGAGGTCGACGGCCACCCGGCCGCACCCCACCAGGTCGCCAACGCCCTGGCCGCCGCGGCCCTGGCCCGCTCGCACGGGGTCTCCCAGCAGGCGGTGCGCGACGGGCTGCGCGGCTTCCGGCCCGACGGCCACCGCATCGCCGTGGTGGCCACCCACGAGGGCGTGACCTGGGTCGACGACTCCAAGGCCACCAACCCCCACGCGGCCGGGGCGTCGCTGCAGGCCTACGACCCCGTGGTCTGGGTCGCCGGCGGCCTGGCCAAGGGCGCCGACTTCGACGACCTCGTGCGCTCCGCCGCACCCCGGCTCCGCGGTGTCGTGCTGCTGGGCCGTGACCGCGACGTGATCGCCCGCGCTCTTGCCCGACACGCGCCCGATGTGCCCGTCAAAGTCGTCGGCGGCGACCAGACTGGCGCCACACACGCACCAGCAGTCACACGCACACCAGACACACCAGAACAGGTCATGCGGCAGGTCGTCGACGCGGCGGCCGGGCTCGCCCGGCCGGGGGACACCGTCCTCCTCGCGCCGGGATGCGCCTCCATGGACATGTTCGCCAGCTACGCCGCTCGTGGTGACGCCTTCACCGCAGCGGTCCGGGAGAGGACCGGCTAGCGGTCCGACCGGGCCCGCAGGGCCCACGCAGGAAGGGACGCCGTGACCACCACCGCCGAGCGGGGCCCCAGCCCCACCCGCACCGCCCGCCCCGCGCCGCAGGGCCTCGACGACACCCGGTCGATGCCCGCCCCCGGCGGCGCCGCCTCGGCGTGGTGGACCCTGCGCGAGCGCGTGCGCACGACCACGGCGACGGTGCACGACGCGCTCGACCGCCCGCTCACGTCGTACTACCTGCTGCTGGGGGCCTCGACCCTGCTGCTGACCATCGGCCTGATCATGGTCCTCAGCGCCTCGAGCGTGTACTCCTTCACCCAGAACGACGGCGACTCCTACGCCATCGTGCGCCGCCAGCTGATGTGGGTGGTGCTCGGGCTGCCGCTCGCCTTCGTGGCCAGCCGGCTGCCCCACCGGCTGCTGCGGGCCCTGGCCTACCCGGGCTACCTCGTCTCGCTGGCGCTGCTGCTGCTCACCGCCTTCATCGGCGTCGCGGTCAACGGCAACCAGAACTGGCTGGCGATCGGGCCGCTGCAGATCCAGCCCTCCGAGATCGCCAAGCTCGCCCTCATCCTGTGGGCCGCGCACATCTACGCCAACAAGGAGCGCCGCCTCGCGAGCCTGCACCAGGTGATGGTGCCGGTGGTCCCCGGCCTGCTGCTGGCCACCGGCCTGGTCGTCTTCGGCCGCGACCTCGGCACGGCGCTCGTGCTGTTCGCGATCATGCTCGGCATGCTGTGGGTGGTCGGCGCGCCGCTGCGCTTCTTTGCCGTCTGCCTCTCGCTGGTGGGCGTCGCCGCCATCGGCCTGGCCGCCAGCGACCCCGAGCGGGTCTCGCGGCTGACCACCTTCGCCGACCCCTTCAAGGACTTCCACGACTCCGGCTGGCAGCCCGCCCACGGGCTCTACGCCCTGTCCAGCGGTGGCTGGTTCGGCCAGGGGATCGGCGCCTCCCAGCAGAAGTGGGGGGACCTGCCCGAGGCCCACACCGACTTCATCTTCGCCGTGCTCGGCGAGGAGCTGGGCCTGGTCGGCACGGTGCTGGTCGTCGCGCTCTTCCTCACCATCGCCTTCGCCGCCCTGCGGGTCGCGCGCCACACCGCCGACCCCTTCGTGCGCTACGCCTCCTTCGGCATCGTGGTCTGGCTGGTCGGGCAGATGGTGATCAACGTCGGCATGGTGCTCGCCCTGCTGCCCGTCATCGGCATCCCGCTGCCCCTGGTCTCCTACGGCGGGTCGGCGCTGCTGCCGTCGCTGATCGCGCTGGGCCTGCTCATCGGCTTCGCCCGCCGCGAGCCCGAGGCGGCCCGGGCCCTCGCCCTGCGCCGGCGCGGACGCTCCAGCGGTGTGGCGGCCGGCCCGCTGGCGGGCCTCACCTCCGGGCGCGGCCGGTCCGATCGCTAGGTTGGTCCGGATGCGCGTACTCCTCGCCGGCGGTGGCACCGCCGGTCACACCTCGCCCCTGCTCGCCACCGCCGACGCCCTGCGTCGGCTCGACCCCGCCACCGAGGTGACCTGCCTCGGCACCCCCCGCGGGCTCGAGACCCGGGTCGTGCCCGAGGCCGGCTACCCCCTCGAGCTGGTGCCGCCGGTGCCGCTGCCGCGGCGCCCCGGTGCCGACCTGCTGCGGGTGCCGGGCCGCCTGCGCGGTGCGGTCACCGAGACCCTCGCCGTGCTCGACCGCGTCCGCCCCGACGTCGTGGTCGGCTACGGCGGCTACGTCTCGGTGCCGGCCTACCTCGCCGCCCGGCGTCGTCACCTCCCGATCGCGCTGCACGAGCAGAACGCCCTGCCCGGCGTCGCCAACCGCCTCGGCGCCCGCCTCGCCGCGCGCGTGGCCGTGAGCTTCCCCGACACCCCGCTGCGCGGCGCCGAGTACGTCGGCCTGCCGATCCGCCGCATGATCTCCCAGCTCGACCGGGCCGCCAGCCGCGCCGAGGCCTGCGCAGCCTTCGGCCTCGACCCCGCACGGCCGACCCTGCTGGTGACCGGGGGGTCGCAGGGCGCGACCCGCCTCAACCAGGCCGTCTCCGCCGCGGCGCCCGCCCTCGCGGCCGCCGGCGTGCAGGTGCTGCACGTGCAGGGCAAGCACGGCGGGGCCGACCCGGCCGCGGCGGGCTCCTCCTACGTCATCGTCGACTACGTCGACCGCATGGACCTCGCCTACGCCGCCGCCGACCTCGTGCTCTGCCGCGCGGGGGCCAACAGCGTCGTGGAGGCGGCCGCCACCGGCCTGCCCGCCATCCTCGTGCCGCTGCCGATCGGCAACGGCGAGCAGGCGCAGAACGCGCGACCCGTGGTCGACGCCGGGGGCGCGCTCCTGGTCGACGACGCCGCGGTCACCCCCGACTGGGTCGCGGCGACCGTGCCGGGCCTGGCCACCGACGCACCCCGGCTGCAGCGGATGAGCGCGGCGGCCGTGGCCCTCGTGCCCCGCGACGCCGACGAGCGCCTGGCACGCCTGGTGCTCGAGCTGGGTGCCACGCGCCGCGACCGCACGGGGGGTGCCCGATGAGGGTGCCCGTGCCGTCGACCCTCCTGCCCGCCGACCGGCTCGGCCGGGTCCACCTCGTCGGGATCGGCGGCGCCGGGCTCTCCGGGATCGCGCGCATCCTCCTCGCCCGCGGCATCACCGTGTCGGGCAGCGACGGCACCGACTCCCCGACGCTGCAGCGGCTGCGCGAGCTGGGCGCCACGGTCCACGTCGGCCACGCCGCCGACCAGCTCGGCGACGCCGACACCGTGGTCGTCTCCACCGCTGTGCGCGAGGACAACCCCGAGGTCGTGGCCGCGCAGGAGCGCGGGCTGCGGCTGCTGCCGCGCTCGGCCGCGCTGGCAGCGGTGATGGCCGGGCGCCGCGTCGTGGCCGTCGCCGGCACCCACGGCAAGACCACCACGACCTCGCTGCTCACGGTCGCCCTCCAGGCGGCCGGCGCCGACCCGACGTACGCCGTCGGGGGCGACCTCGCCCAGACCGGCACCAACGCCGCCGAGGGCGCCGGCGACCTCTTCGTCGCCGAGGCCGACGAGAGCGACGGCGCCTTCCTGGTCTACGAGCCCACCGTCGCGGTCGTCACCAACGTCGAGGCCGACCACCTCGACAACTGGGGCACCGAGGAGGCCTACGCCGCCGCCTTCGAGGAGTTCGTCGGCCGCATCCGCCCCGGCGGCCTCCTGGTGGCCTGTGTCGACGACGACGGCGCGGCCGCCCTGCGCGCGGTCGCGGCCTCGCGCGACCTCGCCTTCGTGGGCGTCGGCGAGGGCGAGGGCGCCGACCTGCGCGCCGTCGACGTCGTCTTCGCCGGCACCACCTCCTCCTTCACCGTCGTCGACCGCGGGGTCGAGCTGGGTCGGGTCACCCTGCAGATCCCCGGGCGCCACTACGTGCTCGACGCCCTGGCGGCGCTCGGCGCGGCGCTGCGCCTGGGCCACGACTTCGAGGCCCTCAAGCGGGGCCTGGAGTCCTTCGGCGGCACCCGGCGCCGCATGGAGCGCAAGGGCGAGGCCGCCGGGGTGCGGGTCTACGACTCCTACGCCCACCACCCCGTCGAGATCGCCGGCGACCTCCAGGCCGCCCGCTCGGTGGCGGGGGAGGGGCGCGTCGTCGTGGCCTTCCAGCCCCACCTGGTCTCGCGCACGCGCATCTTCGGCGTCGCCATGGGCCAGGCGCTCGGCGCCGCCGACGAGGTCGTCGTGCTCGACGTCTACCTGGCCCGCGAGGACGCCGACCCCGAGGTGACCGGCGCGCTGGTCGCCGACGCGGTGCCGCTGCCCGACGACCGGGTGGCCTTCGTGCCCGACCTCGCCGACGCCCCGGCCGCCCTCGTCGACCGGGCCCGCGCGGGCGATCTCGTGCTGACCCTCGGCGCCGGCACCGTGACCACCGTCGGCCCGCGCGTGCTCGACCTGCTCGAGCAGCGCGCCGACGGGGTCGAGGCGGGGCCCCGGCCGTGAGCGACCCGGTCGACCCGCGGACCCGGCGCACCCGTCGCCGCTTCGTGCGGCGTCGCTGGGCCCGGCGCTGGTCGACGCTGCGCTACGTCGTCGTGGGCCTCGTGCTGCTCGCGCTCGGAGCCGCTGCGGTGTGGACCGTGTGGTTCTCCGCGCTGCTCGACGTCGAGGACGTCGAGGTCACCGGCGTCGGGCCGCTGGCCGCCGACCAGGTGCGGGCGGCCGCGCAGGTGCCCGACGGCGAGCCGCTGGCGCGGGTCGACCTCGCCGCCGTGCGCGCCCGCGTCGAGTCGCTCTCGCAGGTGGCCTCCGCCGACGTCACCCGGTCGTGGCCCGACGCGGTGACGATCTCGGTCGAGGAGCGGGTGGCCGTGGCCGTGGTCGAGCTCGGCGGCACGCTGCGCGGCCTCGACGCCGAGGGCGTGGCCTTCCGCACCTACACCGCCGCACCGCAGGGTCTCCCGCGCGTCGAGAGCCAGGTCGACACCACCGCGGAGGCGCTGCGCGAGGCGGCCCAGGTCGTCGCCGCGCTGCCGGAGGACCTCGCGGGCCGGCTCGACCACGTGGAGGTCGAGACCGTCGACCGGATCGTCCTGGCGCTGCGCGACGGCCGCACCGTGGCGTGGGGGAGCGCCGACGAGTCCGCGCGCAAGGCCGAGGTGCTGACCGTGCTGCTGTCGCAACCCGGCACGGCGTACGACGTGAGCGTGCCGGGCCGTCCGACCGTGAGCGGTCCCGCGGTCGGCTGACCTGAGCGGGCCTCGTCCGGATCGTCGAGGACGCGCCGGGCGTGTCTGCGCGATCCGGCGCCTCCGTGTGCCTACTGTCGTCGTCACGGCGAGGTTGACATAACTATAACCCTCAGGTTGAGGGTCAGAGTTGAGGCCCGTCGCTTCCCCGCAGCACCATCCGGCACGACCCCAGCACCACATCAGCACGACCACCAGCAGCACGAACGCCGCCCGTCCCGGTGCGGCACCCCAGACCACCCGTGCGCGACGCACGGACCCAGCACCACCACCGATCAGCGAGAGGCGAGCCGCCGTGGCAGCAGCACAGAACTACCTGGCCATCATCAAGGTCGTGGGCATCGGCGGAGGCGGTGTCAACGCCGTCAACCGGATGATCGAGGTGGGGCTCAAGGGAGTCGAGTTCATCGCGATCAACACCGACGCCCAGGCCCTCCTCATGAGCGACGCCGACGTCAAGCTCGACATCGGCCGCGAGCTCACCCGCGGCCTCGGCGCCGGCGCCAACCCCGAGGTCGGCGGCCAGGCCGCCGAGGACCACGCCGACGAGATCGAAGAGGTCATCAAGGGCGCCGACATGGTCTTCGTGACCGCCGGCGAGGGCGGCGGCACCGGCACGGGCGGCGCTCCCGTCGTGGCCCGCATCGCCCGCTCGCTGGGCGCGCTGACCATCGGCGTGGTCACCCGGCCGTTCGCCTTCGAGGGCCGCCGCCGCGCCAACTCCGCCGAGGAGGGCATCGCGCAGCTGCGCGAGGAGGTCGACACCCTCATCGTCATCCCCAACGACCGGCTGCTCTCGATCAGCGACCGCAACGTGTCGGTGCTCGACGCCTTCAAGCAGGCCGACCAGGTGCTGCTCCAGGGTGTCTCGGGCATCACCGACCTCATCACCACCCCCGGCCTGATCAACCTCGACTTCGCCGACGTGAAGTCGGTCATGGCCAACGCCGGCTCCGCCCTCATGGGCATCGGCTCGGCCCGGGGCGAGGACCGCTCCGTCGCCGCCGCCGAGATGGCCGTCTCCAGCCCCCTGCTCGAGGCCTCCATCGACGGCGCCCACGGCGTGCTGCTGTCGATCGCCGGCGGCTCCGACCTCGGCCTGTTCGAGATCAACGAGGCCGCCGCGCTCGTCGCCGAGGCGGTGCACCCCGAGGCCAACATCATCTTCGGTGCCACCATCGACGACGCCCTCGGTGACGAGGTGCGCGTCACGGTCATCGCCGCCGGCTTCGACGGCGGCACGCCCAAGCGGCGCGACGAGGGCACCGTCCTGCGCCGCGAGCCGAAGGCCGAGCCGGCCCAGGAGGCCCGTCAGGCGTCCCCGGCGCCGTCGCTGCGTCGCGGCGAGGAGCGCGAGCCCGTCCCCGCGGGCGCCCGGCAGGGCTTCGGCCAGCCGGCGCCCCAGGGCGGCCAGTCCGGCCAGGCCCCGCAGCAGCCGCCGCGCCAGGCGCCGCAGCAGGCCCCGCACCAGGGCGGCCAGCAGGGCGCTCAGCAGGGTGGCCAGTCCGGTCCCACGGGCCCGGCGCCGACCCAGCCGCCCGCCCCGCGGCCGGCGCCGCGACAGGTGCAGTTCGACGACGACGAGCTCGACGTGCCCGACTTCCTGAAGTAGGTCCTGCCCCGGTGTACGCCTTCCGCACCACCACCGGCCCCGCCGACTCGCTCGTGGACCTCGCGTTCACCGACCGTGTCGGCGGGGTCAGTGCTGCTCCCTTCGCCGAGCTCAACCTCGCCGTCGAGGGCGACGACGACCCCGGCTCGCGACAGCGCAACCTCGAGCTGCTCCTCGCCGACTTCGCGCCGGGCGACCGGGTCGCCGACCTGCTCCAGGTGCACGGCCGCGAGGTCGTCACCGTCGGCGAGCACCCCGCCGCCGAGCGTCCGCGCGCCGACGCCCTGGTCACCGACAGCCCCGGCGTGGTGCTCGTGGTCCGGGCCGCCGACTGCGTGCCGGTGCTCCTCGCCGACCCGGTCGCCGGCGTCGTCGGTGCGGCCCACGCCGGCCGACCGGGCCTGGTCGCCGGGGTGGTGCCCGCCGTGGTCTCGCGCATGCGGGAGCTCGGGGCGCGGCGGATCGAGGCCTGGGTCGGACCGCACGTCTGCGGGGGGTGCTACGAGGTGCCCGAGCAGATGCGCGACGAGGTCGCGGCCGTCGTGCCGGAGAGCCGCGCCACGACCACCTGGGGCACGCCGGCGCTCGACGTCGGCGCCGGGGTGGTCGCCCAGCTGCGCGGCGAGGACGTCGTCGCTCACGACGTCTCCCGCTGCACCCGCGAGTCGCCCGACCTCTTCTCCTACCGTCGCGACGGCCGGGCGGCCGGGCGGCTGGCCGGCGTCGTACGGCGGCGCGCGTGAGCGCCCACGGCGCCGGGTCCGGTGACCCGCACCGGCCCACGGACGGCTCCGTCGCCACGACGGAGCGCGCCGCGGAGCTGACGGCCGCCCTCGGGCGTGCCCGCGAGCGGCTCAGCGACGCGTGCGTGGCGGCGGGGCGTGCACGCGACGACGTCGACCTGGTGGTCGTCACCAAGTTCTTCCCCGCCTCCGACGTGCGCGTCCTGGCCGGGCTCGGGGTCACCGACGTGGGGGAGAACCGGCACCAGGAGGCCGAGGCCAAGGCCGCGGAGCTGGCCGACCTCGACCTGTCGTGGCACTTCATCGGCGGTCTGCAGAGCAACAAGGCTTCGGCGGTCGCGGCGTACTCCGCCGTCGTGGAGTCGGTCGACCGTCCCAAGCTCGTCGGTCCCCTCGACCGAGGCGCCGAGCGGCGTGGGCGACCCCTCGACGTGCTGGTGCAGGTCAGCCTGGACCCGCCCGGGGCCGAGGGCCGCGCCGGCGTCGGGCCCGACGCGCTCCTGGCCCTCGCCGACCGCGTGGCGCAGGCCGAGCACCTGCGCCTGCGGGGCCTGATGGCGGTGGCGCCGCCGGCCGAGGACCCCGCCGTCGCCTTCGAGCGGCTGGCCCGCCTGCACGAGCGGCTGCTCACCCAGCACCCAGCGGCGACCGTGCTGTCCGCCGGCATGAGCGGCGACCTCGAGCAGGCGGTGGCCGCCGGCGCGACACACGTGCGGCTCGGCTCCGCGGTGCTCGGTTCGAGGCCCACGGTCCAGTAGGGTCCGACTACAACGTTGAGCGCCGATCGCCCCACCCGGGGACGACGGCGCAGGAGTTCCGGAGGACGACTGTCATGAGCGGCGCGATGCGCAGGATCGGCGAGTACCTCGGCCTGCTCGAGGACACCGGCCGGTACGACGACGAGTACGACGGCGACGACACCACCCGTGAGACCCAGGCGGTCCCGGCCCAGCGTCAGCCCGCCCCGGCGGCGCCCCGTCAGCCCGCGGCGCGAGCCGCGTCCGTGTCCGACCTCGCCGAGCGCCGCCGTCCGGCCGCCGGCCCCACCGGAGTGGTAGCCGAATTGTCCCGCATCACGACCCTGCACCCGAGCACCTACAACGAGGCCCGCACCGTCGGGGAGAACTTCCGCGAGGGCGTGCCGGTGATCATGAACCTCTCGGAGATGGACGACGCCGACGCCAAGCGTCTCGTCGACTTCGCCGCCGGCCTGGTGTTTGCCACCCGTGGCACGATCGAGCGCGTCACCAACAAGGTGTTCCTGCTCTCCCCGCCCAACGTCACGGTCGCCGCCGAGGACAAGGAGCGGATCGCCGAGGGCGGTTTCTTCAACCAGAGCTGAGGCCCGTCGTCACGACGAGCCCGGTCCGGCCCCGACAGGAGCTATCACCGACGTGCAGATCGCCGGTTGGATCATCCACTGGATCCTGTTCTTCTTCATCGCGCTCATGTGGGTGCGCTTCATCGTGGACTGGGTGCAGGTCTTCGCGCGCTCCTGGAGTCCGCGCGGACCGCTGCTGCTGGTCCTGGAGGCGGTCTACTCCGTCACCGACCCGCCCATCCAGTTCCTGCGCCGCTTCATCCCGCCGCTGCGTCTGGGGAGCATCGCGCTCGACCTGAGCTTCCTGCTCGTCCTGGTCATCGCGTGGGTGCTGCTCAACGTCAACGACGCCGTCTTCAACATCGCCTGAGCGCCCTCCGGGGCCCCAGCCGCCCACCGGGACCCGCCTGTCCCGCCTGTCCCACGACAGGCGCTATTGTTCCCCGAGAAGTTCGCAGCACGACCTCGCGCACCCGCGCGCGGCACGTCTGGGATCCACTTGAACACCACGACTGAGAATGGGTGAGGTCATGCCACTGACGCCTGAGGACGTGAGCAACAAGCGCTTTACTCCCGTCCGGCTGCGCGAGGGCTACGACATGGGGGAGGTCGACCAGTTCCTCGACGAGGTGGAGGCCGAGCTCGCGAGGCTCACCAAGGAGAACGAGGACCTCCGCTCCAAGCTCGCCTCCGCCCAGTCGGGATCGGGCCCGTCGGGATCGGGTCAGGCAGGCCCGTCCTCGGGTCAGTCCGCCCCGGCGACCACCGCGCCGTCCACGCCCGAGCCGGTCACGCAGCCTGTGCCGGTCGCGAAGCCCGAGCCGACGCCGGCCCCCGTGGCCGCACCGGCCGCGCCCGCCGCCGCGGCCCCCACGGAGACGATCCGCGTCGAGACGGTGCCGCAGGCCTCCAACGCCGCGGCGCGCCTGCTCGAGATCGCCACCCGCAACGCCGACGAGCTCGTCGACGAGGCCAAGAACGACGCCGACAAGATCGTGGGCGAGGCCCGCACCAAGGCCGAGCGTCTCGAGGCCGAGTCGAAGTCGAAGGCCGACCGCATGGAGTCCGACGCGCGCACCCGCGCCTCGATGCTCGACTCCGAGACCGCCGAGCGCCGCCAGCAGATGTTCGGCGACCTCGAGCGCGAGCGCGACAAGCTCAGCAGCGAGGTCGAGAACCTCCGCTCCTTCGAGCGCGAGTACCGCTCGCGCCTGAAGAGCTACTTCACCCAGCAGCTGGAGGCGCTGCAGAACGGCGCCGAGAGCGCCGCTCCGACCGAGGAGGCCCCGGCCCCCAAGCGTCTGCGCTCCATCCTGGGCGACGAGGAGTCCTGAGCGACTGCTCCACCTGGCTCGATCCGGCGCGGCCGGTCCCCTCGGGGGCCGGCCGCTCCGTCGTCTGCGCGGGCCCGTGACGGAGGGGCCCTGGTCGGTTCACCACCGACTGGCTACCCTCCTGCTCACCGTCCTCACCCCTCTCCCGCCCCCCCGGACCTCCCTGCTCCGTCCACCCCTGGCGCTGCGGCGCCCCCGCTCGAAGGCTGTGCCCGTGACCAAGGCAGCACCCACCAAGAAGGCCGCCACCGCGGCCCAGGCCCAGGACCTCGTCGTCAAGGAGGGCGAGTCCGACTGGACCGCCGCCGAGCTCGACGAGGTCGTCGCCGAGCTGCACGAGCAGCACGACCACATCGCCCAGGTGATCGCCGACCAGGAGCAGGAGCTGTCGGGACTGATGCGCGACTCCGGTGACGGGGCCGGGCAGGACCAGGCCGACGTCGGGGCGAGCAGCTTCGAGCGCGACCACGAGCTCACCGTGCTCAACAACGAGCGCGACAAGCTGGCCCAGATCGAGCGGGCCCTGGCGCGCATCGACGACGGCACCTACGGCGTCTGCGAGTCCTGTGGAGAGCCGATCGGCAAGAATCGGCTGATGGCATTTCCGCGTGCCACACTGTGCATGACATGCAAGCAGCGCGAGGAACGGCGATAGACCCCGAGACCACCGCAGCCCCCGCCGGGCGCTCCCGGGCGCGGGTGTGGGCGCTGTTCGCGACGATCGCCGCCACTGCGTACGCCGTGGACCTGGTCACCAAGGTGCTCGCCCTCGACCGTCTCGAGGGCCAGCCCGACGTGCCCGTCGTCGGTGACCTGCTCACCCTCACGCTGGTCAAGAACCCGGGCGCCGCCTTCAGCACCGGCACCCAGTTCACCGTGGCGCTGAGCTGCATCGCGATCGCCGCCACCGTGGTCGTGCTCGTGCTCAGCTTGCGGGTGCGCTCCCGGCTATGGGCCGTGGCGCTGGGCCTGCTGCTCGCGGGTGTGACCGGCAACCTCACCGACCGGCTCTTCCGCGATCCCGGGCCGATGCGGGGCCACGTCATCGACTTCCTGATGCTGCCCAACTGGCCGGTCTTCAACGTGGCCGACGTCTGCATCAACGTCGCCGCCGGCCTCATCCTCGTGCAGGCCTTCCGCGGTGTCCGCCTCGACGGCACCCGCGACCGCGACCACGAGCCCGACGACCAGCCCGGCGACCGGCCCGGTGACCGGCCGGACTTCGAGCCTGACGTCGAGCCTGACGATGCAGCCACGGCGAGCGGCCCGACCGCGGGGGACCAGCGATGAGCCAGACCTCCGAGCACCGCAGCCTCAGCGTGCCCGAGAGCCTCGCGGGGGAGCGGGTCGACGCCGCCCTGGCCCGCATGTTCGGGCTCTCGCGCACCCGCGCGGCCGACCTGATCGCGCAGGGCCTGGTGCAGGTCGACGGCGCCGGCGTCGGCAAGAGCGACCGGGTGCTGCCCGGCTCGCTGCTCGACGTGGAGATCCCGACCCTGACCGACCCGCTGACGGTGACCCCCGAGATCGTCGAGGGGATCAAGATCGTCCACGACGACGAGTCCATCGTGGTGATCGACAAGCCGGTCGGCGTCGCGGTCCACCCCTCGCCGGGCTGGACCGGCCCCACGGTCGTCGGCCACCTCGCGGGCGCGGGCTTCCGCATCGCCACCAGCGGCGCCTCCGAGCGCCAGGGCATCGTGCAGCGCCTCGACGTCGGCACGTCCGGTGTCATGGTGATCTGCAAGTCCGAGCACGCCTACTCGGTGCTCAAGAACGCCTTCCGCCACCGCACCGTCGACAAGACCTACCACGCGCTCGTCCAGGGCCACCCCGACCCGCTGGAGGGCACGGTCGACGCCCCGATCGGTCGTCACCCCCGCTCGGACTGGAAGTTCGCCGTGATGGCCGACGGCCGAGCCAGCGTCACCCACTACGAGACGCTCGAGGCGCACCGCTTCGCCAGCCTGCTCGAGGTGCACCTCGAGACCGGCCGCACCCACCAGATCCGGGTGCACATGTCCGCGCTCAAGCACCCCTGCGTCGGCGACCTGACCTACGGCGCCGACCCCGTGCTGGCCAAGCGCGTGGGCCTAGAGCGCCAGTGGCTCCACGCCGTCCGGCTCGGTTTCGAGCACCCCGACACCGGTGAGCACGTCGAGTACGAGACGGAGTACCCCGCCGACCTCGCCCACGCCCTCGAGGTCGTCCGTGACGGGTCCTGACGGACCCCCTGCGCAGCCCGACGTCCTGGTGCGTCCGGGCACGGGCGCCGACCTGGCCGAGGTGGCCGACGTGCACCTGCGCAGCCGCCGCGCGGCGCACCCCGCGATGCCCCCGGGCGCGCACCCCGACACCGAGGTGCGCAGCTGGTTCGCCACCTGGGACCTCTCCGCGCGCGAGCTGTGGGTGGCCCAGGAGGGCGGGCGCGTCGTGGCCTACGCCGCTCTGGCCGGCGACTGGCTCGACGACCTCTACGTGCTGCCCGGTGCCGCGGGTCGCGGGCTCGGCTCGCTGCTGCTGGAGACCGTGAAGGCGCAGCGGCCCGACGGCTTCTGCCTGTGGGTCTTCGAGACCAACACCGCGGCGCGCGCGTTCTACGCCCGCCACGGGCTGGTGGAGCTCGAGCGCACCGACGGCTCGGCCAACGAGGAGCGCGCCCCCGACCTGAGGGTGGCCTGGCCCGGCCGCGAGCCCCTCGTCTTCCTGCGCGGGCTCATCGACGAGGTCGACGACCAGCTCGGCGACCTGCTGGCGCGCCGCGCGGCCCTCACCGCCGCCGTGCAGCCGCACAAGGGCCACACCCGTCGCGACCCCGGCCGCGAGCGCGCCATCGCCGTCGCGATGGCGCAGCGGGCACCGGCCCTCGGGGTCGAGCGCCTGCACCGCATCGTCGACGTGGTGATCACCGAGAGCCTCGACGCCGCCCGCGAGGGGTGAGCCGCCGGTGGTGCCGCCGGTGGTGTCGGCGGCGGCTGGCACGATCCCCGGAGCGGTTGACGTAGGCTGATCCCCTTCCCCCAGAAGGTCGATCGGCGCCCGTCCGAGACCGCTGCACCCTGCTTGACCGCTGCCCGATCTCGACCCGGCGAGGACTTCCACACACGATGTCGACAGGCTCCCAGGACTCCTTCGTCCACCTGCACGTGCACACCGAGTACTCCATGCTCGACGGCGCCGCCCGCCTCGGCGCGCTGGCCGACCGGGCCGCGGAGCTCGGCATGCCGGCGGTGGCGATGACCGACCACGGCAACGTCTTCGGGGCCTACGAGTTCTACTCCAAGGCCAAGGCCGCGGGGGTCAAGCCGATCATCGGCATCGAGGCCTACTTCACGCCCAACATCTCCCGCTTCGAGAAGCGCGGCGTGAACTTCTACGGCGGCGGCCCCGACGACGTCTCCAACCGCGGTGCCTACACCCACATGACGTTGCTCTCGGAGTCCACCGAGGGCATGCACAACCTCTTCCGGCTCTCCACGGGCGCGTGGCGCGACGGGTTCTTCAAGCACCCCCGCATGGACCGCGAGCTGCTCTCCCAGCACGGCAAGGGCATCATCGGCACGACCGGGTGCCCCTCCGGCGAGGTGCAGGTCCACCTGCGTCACGGCAACTACGAGGCCGCCAAGCAGGTCGCGGGCGACTTCCAGGACATCCTCGGCAAGGACAACTACTTCCTCGAGCTGATGGACCACGGCCTCGACATCGAGACCCGGGTCAAGGACGGCCTGCTGCGGCTGGGCAAGGACATGGGCATCCCGCTCCTGGCCACCAACGACTCGCACTACGTGATGCGCGAGGACGCCAAGGCCCAGGAGCACCTGCTCTGCATCAACTCCGGGTCCACCATGGACATCCCCGCGGGCGACGGCCCGGGGCAGCGCTTCGCCTTCAACGGCGACGGCTATTACCTCAAGTCGGCCGCCGAGATGCGCGAGCTGTGGCGCGACTTCCCCGAGGCCTGCGACAACACGCTGCTCATCGCCGAGCGCTGCGACGTGGAGTTCACCGAGGGCAACGGCACCTACATGCCGCGCTTCCCCTGCCCGCCGGGGGAGAACGAGGACTCCTGGCTGGTCAAGGAGGTCGAGCGCGGGCTGCACGTGCGCTACCCCTCGGGCATCCCCGACGCGGTGCGCAAGCAGGCCGACTTCGAGATCGGCGTCATCACCCAGATGGGCTTCCCGGGCTACTTCCTGGTGGTCGCCGACTTCATCAACTGGGCCAAGGACAACGGTATCCGCGTCGGACCCGGCCGCGGCTCGGGCGCGGGCTCGATGGTCGCCTACGCGATGCGCATCACCGACCTCGACCCGCTCCAGCACGGCCTGATCTTCGAGCGCTTCCTCAACCCCGACCGCGTCTCGATGCCCGACTTCGACATCGACTTCGACGAGCGTCGGCGCGGCGAGGTCATCCGCTACGTCACCGACAAGTACGGCGACGACCGTGTCTCCTACATCGTCACCTACGGCACCATCAAGGCCAAGCAGGCCGTCAAGGACTCCTCGCGCATCCTGGGCTACCCCTTCGCGATGGGCGACCGGATCACCAAGGCCATGCCGGCGGCGGTCATGGGCAAGGACGTGCCGCTGCAGGAGATCTTCGACCCCGAGCACAAGCGCTACGGCGAGGGCGGGGAGTTCCGCCAGCTCTACGACGCCGACAAGGACGTCCAGCGCGTCGTCGACACCGCCATCGGCATCGAGGGCCTCAAGCGGCAGTGGGGCGTGCACGCCGCCGGGGTGATCATGTCCAGCGAGCCGCTGGTCGACGTGATCCCGCTGCTCAAGCGCCCCGCCGACGGCGCGATGATCACCCAGTTCGACTACCCCACCTGTGAGGGCCTCGGCCTGATCAAGATGGACTTCCTGGGCCTGCGCAACCTCACCGTGCTCGACGACGCGGTCAAGAACATCCAGGCCAACCGCGGCGAGACCGTGGTGCTCGAGGACCTCCCGCTCACCGACGAGGCCACCTACGGCCTGCTCCAGCGCGGCGACACCCTCGGCGTCTTCCAGCTCGACGGCGGTCCGATGCGGGCGCTGCTGCGCTCCATGCGGCCCGACACCTTCGAGGACATCTCCGCGGTCGGCGCGCTCTACCGCCCCGGCCCGATGGGCGCCGACTCCCACAACAAGTACGCCCGCCGCAAGACCGGGCGCGAGCCGGTGGAGGCGATCCACCCCGAGCTGGCCGAGCCGCTCGAGGACATCCTGGGCGAGACCTACGGCCTGATCGTCTACCAGGAGCAGGTCATGGCCATCGCGCAGAAGCTCGCGGGCTACAGCCTGGGCCAGGCCGACATCCTGCGTCGCGCGATGGGCAAGAAGAAGAAGTCGGAGCTGGACAAGCAGTTCGAGGGCTTCTCCCAGGGCATGAAGGAGCGCGGCTACAGCGCCGCCGCGGTCAAGACGCTGTGGGACATCCTGCTGCCCTTCTCCGACTACGCCTTCAACAAGGCCCACTCCGCGGCCTACGGCCTGGTGTCGTACTGGACGGCCTACCTCAAGGCCAACTACCCGGCCGAGTACATGGCCGCGCTGCTGACCTCGACCAAGGACGATAAGGACAAGTCGGCCATCTACCTCAACGAGTGCCGCCGGATGAAGATCCAGGTGCTCCCGCCCGACGTCAACGAGTCCTCCTCCAACTTCACCCCCGTCGGCACCGACATCCGCTTCGGCCTGACGGCCGTGCGCAACGTCGGCGCCAACGTCGTCGACGGCATCGTGGCGGCGCGCGAGGAGAAGGGCCGCTACGCCGACTTCAACGACTTCATGGACAAGGTGCCGGCGCTGGTGTGCAACAAGCGCGTCATCGAGTCGCTGGTCAAGGCCGGCGCCTTCGACGAGATGAAGCACAGGCGGCGCGCGCTGGTCACGATCCACGAGACCGCGGTCGACCAGTACGTCGACATCAAGCGCAACGAGGCGATCGGTCAGGACTCCCTCTTCGGCGGGCTCGACGACGACGCGGGCGGGTCCTTCGGGATCACGGTGACGGTGCCCGAGATCGACGAGTGGGACAAGATGACCCTGCTGGGCCACGAGCGCGACATGCTCGGGCTCTACGTCTCCGACCACCCGCTGCTGGGCCTCGAGCACGTGCTCACCAACTCCAGCGACTGCAGCATCGGTCAGCTCATGCTCGACGAGGAGCGCTCCGACGGCTCGCCCATCACGATCAGCGGCCTGGTGACCACGGTGCAGCGCAAGATCACCAAGCGCGGCGACGCGTGGGCGATGGTCACCCTCGAGGACCTCGACGGCGCGATCGACGTGCTGCTCTTCCCCAGCGCCTACCAGCTGGCCAGCACCCTGCTCATCGAGGACGCCATCCTCACGGTGAAGGGACGGCTGTCGAAGAGCAAGGACCAGCCCGAGATCCACGGCCAGGAGGTCTCGGTGCCCGACATCTCCGACGGCCCCTCGGGTCCGGTCGTCATCAGCATGCCCTCGACACGCTGCACCCCGCCCGTCATCGAGCAGCTGCGCGACGTGCTCTCCACCCACCCGGGCATGACCGAGGTGCGGCTGCGGCTGATGACGCGCGAGGCGACCAAGGTGATGCGGCTCGACGACCGGCTCCGGGTCACCGCCACCCCGGCGCTCTTCGCCGACCTCAAGCAGCTGCTGGGGCCCGGGTGCCTGAGCGTCTGAACCCCTCCGTCGGCGTCCGCGACGGCGGCAGCGCCGCTGACGCGCCCCGGCTGCGCGGGCGCCGCGAGTGGGGCCGGGCCGGGGTCCAGGCGCTCCTGGTGGTCGTGGTCTTCGCCGTCGCCGGCCTCGGCGCGGCCTGGCTGTGGCACCTGGTGTGGGAGCCCTCGCGGGGGCTGGCCTTCCAGGGGCGCTTCGTCGTCGTCGACCGTGACGGCTTCTACGACCTCCCGCAGCTGCGCGGGCTGTTCTCGGCCACCGGCCTGCTCGTCGTCGTCGCCTTCCCGACCGCGGTCGCGGTCGGGCTCCTCACGGCACTGGTCCTCGACCGCCACGAGCTCGTGACGCTGGCGGCGGTCGTGGTGGGCGCTGTCGTGGCCGCCGCGCTGATGGCCTGGCTGGGCCAGCAGCTCGGCCCGCCCGACCCCGACGTGCTGGCGCGCTCCGCCGACGACGGCACCACCCTGCTCAGCGCGCTCGAGGCGCCGCGACCGGTGCCGTACCTCGTGTGGACCACCGGCGCCCTCGTGGGCCTGCTGGTGGCCTTCGTCGGGGTGGCCAAGCGGGGCGCCCGACGCGCCCCCGCCGACCCCCGCGCCTGAGCGGCGCCGCGGACCGCCCGACGGGTGGGGGAGCGACCGGTTAGGACCGGCCCCGCCGGGGTAGGTTCCCGCGCGAGCGCGGCCGACGGGGCCGGCGCCAGGACACCCACGGGAGCCGTCGTGACGAGCAACCTTCCGCCCGGACCGCCGCCCCAGGGCCCGCCGCCGCAGGGCCCGCCGCCGCAGGGCCCGCCGCCGTCGGGCCGGCCGCCCCAGGGGCCGCCGCCGCAGGGCCCGCCGCCCGAGATGCTCGACAGCAGCGGCGGAGGGCGGCTCCCGCGGGAGCGGCGGCCCCGCCGCACGGGGCTGCTGGTGGGTGGGGGCGTCGCCCTCGTGGCGGTCGTCGGTGCGGGAGCCTTCGGGGCGGCCTGGTGGTTCGCCGACGGCGCCCAGGCCGCGGAGGCGCTGCCGGCCGGCACGATCGGCTACGTCGGCGTCAACCTCGACCCCAGTGGCGGTCAGAAGGTGGAGGCGCTGGAGACCCTCGAGAAGTTCCCGGCCATCCGCGAGGAGTTCGGGCTCGACGGCCCGGTCGGCGACATCGACGTCAAGCAGACCCTGGTCGACTACCTCGCCGAGCAGACCGACTGCGCCCAGGTCACCGAGGCGGCCGACGCCTTCGGCGACCGCGCCGCCTTCGCCGCGGTCGACACCGGCGGCGAGGAGCCGGCGCCGGTCTTCACCATCGAGGTCGCCGACGCCGACGCCGCCGGCCGGGCGCTCGACGACCTGAGCGCGTGCACCGGCAGCGACCCCGCCGAGGGCGGGGGCGGCCCGGCCTACGTCGTGAGCGGCGACTGGATGGTGCTCGCCGAGACCGAGGAGACCGCCCAGGCCGTGGTCGACCAGACCGAGTCCGACGGCAGCCTCGCCGACGACGCCGACTTCCAGCGCTGGACCGACGAGACCGGCGGTGACGGGGTCGTCACCCTCTACGCCGCGCCGGAGGCGGGTGAGTACCTCGCCGAGGCCTTCGGACCCGGCCTCGAGGGCTCCTCCGACCTGCTCGCCCCCGCGGTGCCGGAGATGAGCGCGTCGGCGCCGGCGATGCCCAGCGCGCTCTCCGGTGCGGGCCGCGCGTCGGGCGACGGCGTCGTCGGCGCCAGCGCCGGCCTCCCGAGCGCCGAGACCCCGGCCGAGGCGCTCGAGGACTTCGCCGGCGCCGCCCTGACGCTGCGCTTCGACGACGGGGCGCTGGAGATCGAGGCGGCGGGCGAGGCCGCGGTGTTCGGAGGGTCCGACCTGCTCGTGACCGACCGCGGCGCCGACGTCGTCGAGGAGCTGCCCGCCGACACCGTGGCCGCGGTCGGGGCGGGCTTCGAGGAGGGGTGGTTCGCCGCCGTGCTCGAGCAGCTCGAGACGGCCTCGGAGGGCCTCATCGACGCCGAGGGCCTCGAGGAGCTCGCCGGCGAGACCGGCCTGACGCTGCCCGACGACGTCGAGACGGTCGTCGGCGACGCCGCGGCCGTCTCGCTCGGCAGTGGCTTCGACGTCGAGGAGCTGACGGGCTCCGCCGACCCCGCCGACCTGCCCGTGGCGCTCACCGTGCGCGGCGACGAGGACGACGTGCAGGGCGTGCTCGACCGGCTCGCCGAGGGGCCGCTGGGCTCCGAGGTCGGCACGGTGGGCGTCGCCGGCGGCGACGGCCTCACCGCGATCGGCCTCGACGAGGACTACCTCGCCGACGTGGTCGCGGACGGTGAGGGTCTCGGCGACTCCGAGACCTACCAGAGGGTCGTGCCCGACAGCGACGAGGCCGGCTCGGTCGTCTTCGTCGACCTCGACCAGGTCAGCAGCATCGCCGGGGACTCCTTGCTCCCGCTGCTCGGCGACGACGCCCCCGCGGTCGAGGACAACCTCGACCCGCTGCGCGCCCTCGGCCTCAGCAGCTGGGTCGACGACGACGTCGCCCACCTGGTGCTCCGCGTCTCGACGGACGACTGAGCGCTGTGGCGCGACCCGCCCCCGGGCCGGGTCGTGCCGCAGCGGGGCGCTCCGCCCGGCGGGCCGACGGGGTCGCCTCAGTCGCGGGCGACGGCCGCGGTGACGGCGCCGGTCAGGGCGACGAGGTCGCCCGGGGTCAGGCCGAGGTCGAGCCCGCGCCGCCCGCCCGAGACGTAGACCACGGGGTGGGCGAGGGCGGAGACGTCGACCACGGTGGGCAGGCGCCGTCGCTGGCCCAGGGGGAGATGCCCCCGACGACGTAGCCGGTGGACCGCTCGGCCGTCGCGGGGTCGGCCATGGCGGCGCGACTGCCGCCGACGGCGCGCGCGAGGGCCTTGAGGTCGAGGCGGCCCGAGACCGGCACCACCCCGACGACCAGTCGGCCGTCGACGTCGGCGAGCAGGGTCTTGAGCACGCAGGCCGGGTCGACCCCGAGGGCGCCGGCCGCCTCGAGCCCGAAGGACTCCGCACGCGGGTCGTGCTCGTAGGGGTGCAGCGTGAAGGCCACGCCGGCGCGCGCCAGCGCCTGCGTCGCCGGGGTCGCGCCCGCACCCTTCCTCGCCACCGCCGCGCTCCGTCGTACGGCGGCTAGTTGGGCGACCAGCGGGTGCGGGCGACCTCGGTGGCCGGCAGCGACGGGATGACGTTCATCGCGCGCAGCTCCGAGCGCAGCAGGTCGGTGACCATGACCAGCCGGCTGGCGGCGTCCTCGGCCTCGAGCAGCGCCTGCCGCTCCGGCATCGGCAGGGGAGCGCAGGCCGCGAGCGTCCACGACAGGTAGGACGGGTCGCGCGGCAGGCTGCCGGAGTAGGGGTCGGTGCGGATGTCCGAGAGCGCGGCGCGGTAGGCCGAGAAGGTGGCCCGCGCCCGCTCGAGCACGCCCTCGTCGACGGGGTCGGTGCCCTCGGGCAGCGCGTGGACGTGACCCACGGGGAAGGTCTCGCCGCTCTCGAGGCGGTCGAGGCCGATGCGGTCGAGTCCGACGGCGACGACGTCGAAGGTGCCGTCGGGGTGGGCCTCCACCTCGGTCAGCTGCAGGCGCACACCGACCCGGTAGAGCGACTGGGCCCCGTGGTCGCCCACCTCGTAGCCCTCGCGGATGGCCACCGAGGCGAAGACCCGCTCCGCCGGGTCGGGCACCCGCAGCAGGTGGTGGACCAGGGCGCGGTAGCGGTCCTCGAAGACGGTCAGCGGCACGCTGACGCCGGGGAAGAGCACCGAGTTCAGCGGGAACATCGGCAGCGTGTCGGTCACGCTGACGACCCTAGACCCCCGGCCCGCACGCCGTGTCCCGGACGGGTGGGTCCGTGCAGGGTCCACGCGGGGTCGCCGGTTCGGGCTGCCGGCACCGGGGCTCGTAGGATTGACCCATGATTCGCCGGATCGACCTGCGAGGGACTGCCGCCGACGGCGCTGCCCCCGTCGACTACCGCGCCGCCGTGCCGCGCGCCGAGTTCGACGTCGAGGCCGCGATGCATGTCGTGCGCCCGATCTGCGACGCGGTGCGCGACCGTGGCGTCGAGGCGATCCTGGAGTTCTCCGAGACCTTCGACGGCGTCCGCAACGACGACATCGTCGTGCCCCCGGCGGCGCTGTCGCAGGCCCTCGAGGAGCTCGACCCGGCCGTCCGGGTCGCCCTGGAGGAGTCGATCCGCCGCCTGCGCGAGACGTGCGTCGCCGAGCTCGAGGAGGACACCTCGGTCGAGCTCGGTCCCGGCGCCCGGGTCAGCAAGCGGATGGTGCCGATCACCCGGGTCGGCCTCTACGTGCCCGGCGGCATCGCCCCGCTGGTCTCCAGCGTCGTCATGAACGTCGTGCCCGCGCAGGTCGCCGGCGTCGAGTCCATCGCGCTGACCTCGAGCCCGCAGAAGGAGTTCGGCGGGCTGCCGCACCCCACGATCCTGGCCGCCTGCGCGCTGCTGGGCGTGGAGGAGGTCTACTCCGTCGGCGGCGCCCAGGCCGTGGCGATGTTCGCCCACGGCGCGGGCCCGTGCCGCCGCGTCGACCTGGTCACCGGACCGGGTGCGATCTACACCGTGGCCGCCAAACGCCTGCTCAAGGGCATCGTCGGCATCGACTCCGAGGCCGGGCCGACCGAGATCGCGGTGCTGGCCGACGACACCGCGGAGCCGGCGTACGTCGCGGCCGACCTGCTGAGCCAGTCCGAGCACGACCCGATGGCCTCCAGCGTGCTGGTCACGACGTCGGTGCGGCTGGCCGACGAGGTCGAGGCCGAGCTCGACAAGCAGGTCTCGGTGACCCGCCACGCCGAGCGCATCCGC
The DNA here is from genome assembly GCF_916862475.1 of Nocardioides sp. Leaf374. NCBI lineage: Bacteria > Bacillati > Actinomycetota > Actinomycetes > Propionibacteriales > Nocardioidaceae > Nocardioides > Nocardioides sp. Leaf374. The sequence continues at coordinate 4,668 of NZ_CAKASO010000034.1, read as the reverse complement.
ACCTCGCTGGGCGGGGAGCAGTCCGGCATCGTGCTGGTCGACGACCTCGAGCAGGGCCTCGCCGTCGTCGACGCCTACGGCGCGGAGCACCTGGAGATCCAGACCCGCGACGCCGCCGCCCTGGCGGCCCGGGTCCGCAACGCGGGCGCCATCTTCGTCGGCCCCCACGCACCGGTCTCGCTGGGCGACTACTGCGCCGGCTCCAACCACGTGCTGCCCACGGGCGGCTGCTCGTGCCACTCCTCGGGGCTCTCGGTGCGCAGCTTCCTCAAGGCGGTGCACGTCGTCGACTACACCCGTGAGGGACTGGCCGCCGTGGCCGACCACGTCGTCAACCTCGCCGAGGCCGAGGACCTGCCCGGTCACGGCGCGGCGGTGCGGGTGCGCTTCGACCGCCCCCTCGCCGACGGGTAGGCGCCGGTGTTCCCGCCCCTGCGCGAGGAGCTGCGCGGCCTCGAGCCCTACGGCGCCCCGCAGCTCGACGTGCCCGTGCAGCTCAACGTCAACGAGAACCCCTACGGCCCCTCGCCCGCGTGCGTGGCCGACATCGCCGACGCCGTGGCCACGGCGGCCACGACGCTCAACCGCTACCCCGACCGCGAGTTCGTGGCGCTGCGCACCGCCCTGGCCGACTACCTCGCCCGCGACACCCCCCACGGGATCGTGCCGGAGCAGGTGTGGGCTGCCAACGGTTCCAACGAGGTCATGCTGCAGCTGCTCCAGGCCTTCGGCGGCCCGGGGCGCACGGCGCTGAGCTTCGCCCCGACGTACTCGATGTACCCCGAGTACGCCCGCGACACGATGACCCGCTGGGTCGCGGGTCGCCGCGCCGAGGACTTCACCCTCGACCTCGACGCCGCCCGCGCCCTCGTCGAGGCCGAGCGCCCCAGCGTCGTGCTGCTGCCCAGCCCCAACAACCCCACCGGCACCGCGCTGCCGCCCGAGGCGGTCGCGCTGCTGTGCGAGGCCGTGGGCGAGGACGGCGTGCTCGTCGTCGACGAGGCCTACGGCGAGTTCCGCCGCACCGGCACGCCGAGCGCGCTCGAGCTGCTGCCGCACCACCGCAACCTGGTGGTCAGCCGCACCATGAGCAAGGCCTTCGCCGGGGCGGGTCTGCGGCTGGGCTACCTCGCCGCCGACCCGGCCATCTGCGACGCGATCCGGGTGGTGCGCCTGCCCTACCACCTCTCCTCGGTGACCCAGGCGACGGCGCTGGCCGCGCTGCGCCACACCGAGGAGCTGCTCGGCCAGGTCGACCGGCTGCGCGAGGAGCGCGATCGCACCGTCGCGTGGCTGCGTGCGCAGGGTCACCAGGTCGCCGACAGCGACGCCAACTTCTGCCTCTTCGGCACCTTCCCCGACCGTCACGCGGTCTGGCAGGGCCTGCTCGACCACGGGGTGCTCGTGCGCGAGGTCGGCCCCGAGGGCTGGCTGCGCGTGTCGATCGGCACCCCCGACGAGATGGCCGCCTTCCGCACCGCCCTCACCCAGGTGACCGGCCAGACGACCCCGCAGGCCCCCAAGGAGACGACATGAGCAGGACCGCACGCGTCGAGCGCCAGACCAGTGAGTCCTCGGTGCTCGTCGAGGTCGACCTCGACGGCACCGGACGCCACGAGATCTCCACCGGCGTCGGCTTCTACGACCACATGCTCACCGCCTTCGCCCGTCACGCCCTGGTCGACCTGACCGTGCGCACGACCGGCGACGTGCACATCGACGCCCACCACACCGTCGAGGACACCGCGATCGCCCTGGGCCAGGCCCTGCGCCAGGCGCTCGGCGACAAGCGCGGCATCCGCCGCTTCGGCGACGCCACCGTGCCGCTCGACGAGGCGCTCGTGCAGGCCGTCGTCGACGTGTCGGGCCGTCCCTACTGCGTGCACACCGGCGAGCCCGAGGGCCAGCAGTACGTCGCACTCGGCGGCTCCGGGGTCTCCTACCTCGGGTCGCTGACCCAGCACGTCTTCGAGACCCTCGCCTTCCACGGCCACCTCGCGCTGCACGTGCGGGTGCTGGCCGGGCGCGAGCCCCACCACCTGGTGGAGACCCAGTTCAAGGCCTTCGCCCGTGCCTTCCGCGACGCCGTCGCTCTCGACCCGCGCGAGACCGGCATCCCCTCCACCAAGGGCGCGCTCTGAGCGCCGCGGCGGGGGAGAGCGACTCTCCGGTCACGGAGGGGGCGGACGGACCCGACGTGGTCGTCCTCGACTACGGCTCGGGCAACCTGCGCTCGGCCGTGCGCGCCGTCGAGCGCGCCGGGGCCCGCGTCACCCTGACCTCCGACTTCGAGACCGCGCTGCACGCCGACGGCCTCGTCGTGCCCGGCGTCGGCGCCTACGCCGCCTGCATGGCCGGCCTGCGCGAGATCAAGGGCGACCGGCTGATCGGGCGCCGCCTCGCCGGCGGACGCCCCGTGCTGGGCATCTGCGTGGGCATGCAGGTGCTCTTCGCCCGCGGCGTCGAGCACGGCGTCGAGACCGAGGGCTGCGACGAGTGGCCCGGCGTGGTCGAGCGGCTCCAGGCCCCGGTCGTGCCCCACATGGGCTGGAACACCGTCGAGGTCGCCGAGGGCAGCACGCTCTTCGCCGGCCTCGCCGACGAGCGCTTCTACTTCGTGCACTCCTACGGCGTGCGCGAGTGGACCCTGGTCACCAACGACCGCACCACCGCACCCCGCGTCACCTGGGCCGAGCACGGCGGCGACCGCTTCGTCGCCGCCGTCGAGAACGGCCCGCTCACCGCCACGCAGTTCCACCCCGAGAAGTCCGGCGACGCCGGCGCGGCCCTGCTGCGCAACTGGGTCGCCACCCTCGGGCGCGGCTGAACCGCCCCCTCCTGCCGCCCCGCCCCCTGCCGCCCCAGCCGACCCCAGCCCGCCGCCACGGTCCCGACGTACGCCGGGAGCGCGCCGACCCGAAGGAACCCTGATGTCCGACCACCTCGAGCTCCTCCCCGCCGTCGACATCGCCGGCGGCCAGGCCGTCCAGCTGGTGCAGGGCGTCGCCGGCTCCGAGAAGCGCTTCGGCGACCCCGTCGAGGCGGCGCTGCGCTGGCAGGAGGCCGGCGCGGAGTGGATCCACCTCGTCGACCTCGACGCCGCCTTCGGGCGCGGGCACAACCGCGAGCTGCAGGCCCGCATCGTCGGCACCCTCGACATCGACGTGGAGATGAGCGGCGGCATCCGCGACGACGAGTCGCTGGCCGCCGCGATGGCCGCCGGCTGCCGCCGCGTCAACATCGGCACCGCCGCCCTCGAGCAGCCCGAGTGGTGCGCCCGGGCCATCGCCGAGCACGGTGACCGGGTCGCGGTCGGCCTCGACGTGCGCGGCCGTACCCTGGCGGCGCGCGGCTGGACCCAGGACGGCGGCGACCTCTACGACGTGCTGACCCGCCTCGACGCCGAGGGCTGCGCGCGCTACGTCGTCACCGACGTCAACAAGGACGGCATGCTCCAGGGCCCCAACCTGCAGCTGCTCCAGGACGTCTGCGCGGCCACCGACCGCCCGGTCGTCGCCTCCGGCGGCATCACCGAGCTGGCCGACCTCGAGGCCCTCATGGGCCTGGTCGGCAGCGGCGTCGAGGGCGCGATCATCGGCACCGCGCTCTACGAGGGCCGCTTCACCCTGGTCGACGCCCTGGCCCTGACCCGGCCGGGAGGCGTGTCGTGACCCTCGCGGTGCGGGTCATCCCGTGCCTCGACGTCGACGGCGGCCGGGTGGTCAAGGGGATCAACTTCACCGAGCTGCGCGACGCCGGCGACCCCGTCGAGCTGGCCCGCACCTACGACGCCGAGGGCGCCGACGAGCTGACCTTCCTCGACATCTCCGCCTCCCACGAGGGCCGCGCGACCACGATGGAGGTGGTCTCGCGCTGCGCCGAGGAGGTGTTCATCCCCCTCACCGTCGGCGGGGGCGTCTCCTCGACCGCCGACGTCGACCGGCTGCTGCGCGCCGGGGCCGACAAGGTCGCGGTCAACACCGCCGCCATCCGCCGACCCGAGCTCGTCGCCGAGATCGCCGACCGCTTCGGCAACCAGGTGCTCGTGCTGTCGGTCGACGCCCGTCGCGCCGCCGGCACCGACTCGGGCTTCGAGGTCACCACCCACGGCGGTCGGCAGTCCTCGGGCCTCGACGCGCTGGCCTGGGCCGTGCGCGCCGCCGAGCTGGGCGCGGGCGAGATCCTGCTCAACGCCATGGACGCCGACGGCACGCAGGACGGCTTCGACCTCGACCTCATCGCCGCCGTGCGGCGCGAGGTGGCGATCCCGGTGATCGCCTCCGGCGGCGCCGGGCGCCTCGAGCACTTCGCCCCCGCCGTCGACGCCGGCGCCGACGCCGTGCTCGCCGCCACCGTGTTCCACTTCGGCACGCTGCGCGTGGGCGAGGTCAAGAACGCGCTCGCCGCCACCGGTCACCCGGTGCGCTGAGACCCGGCGCCGGGCCCTGGCGCCGGGACCTGCTGCTGGGCCCGGGCGCTGGGACCGGGTGCTGGGACCGGGGCGCTGGGACCGGGCGCTGGGACCGGGCGCGGGGACCACGGCGCTGGACCGGGCGCGGGGGACCGGTCCAGCGTGCACGCCGCCCCGCCAGCCCCACCCGTCACACCGGTCGGCCCGGACCCGCACCTGTCGGCCGACGCGTGGGCCGACAGGTGCGGGTTTCACCA
>NZ_CAKASO010000033.1:0-49446 GCF_916862475.1 Nocardioides sp. Leaf374 | reverse complement strand
CGTGCCGGGCGGGGCGCCCGGTGCTCAGCGCGTGCGGCCGAAGAGCCGCCCGAGCAGGCCGGGCCGCTCCTCGCGGGGGTGGCCGGCGCACCGGTCGGCGCGTGGCACGCGGGCCATGACCTGGTCGACGTGCTGGCCGCAGCCGGCCCAGGTGGTCTTGCCGCACTGCTTGCAGGTGACTGCTCGGCACACGGTGGTGCTCCTTCGTTCGAGGTGGTGGTGGGGAGGTGCAGGTGGTGCGTGGTGTGGTCGGGAGGTGGTCAGCCGTGCGAGAACGTGATGGTGGGCAGCACCCGTCGCAGCCAGGCGGGGGTCCACCAGGCGGCGCGACCGGTCAGCCGCAGCATGACCGGCAGCAGCACGAGCCGCACGAGGAAGGCGTCGAGCAGCACCGCGACGCCGAGCACGATCCCCATCTCCTTGGGCGGCAGCGGCCCGGAGAGCGCGAAGGTGAAGAAGACCGCGACCATGACGGCGCCGGCGGCGAAGATGACGCGTCCGGAGTGGGCCAGCGAGCCGACCATCGCGTCCTTCGGGTCACCGGAGCGCTCGTAGTGCTCCTTGGCGGAGGCCAGCAGGAACACGGTGTAGTCCATGGCGATGGCGAAGATCATCGCGAAGAAGAACACCGGCGCCCAGGCGTCGAGGAAGCCCTGGCCCTCGAAGCCCAGCAGGTCGGCGCCGATGCCCTCCTGGAAGACCAGGCGGGCGACCCCGAAGGCTGCTGCGGTGGACAGCAGGCTCGCCAGGGTGCCGAGCAACGAGATGAGCGGGGCCTGCAGGGCCACGAGCAGCAGCAGGAAGCCGAGCACGAGCACGACGGCGACCACCAGGGGCGTGGACTCGTCGAGCTGGTCCTTCAGGTCGAGGTTCTCCACCGCCGCGCCGCCGACGAGCGCGCTGCCGGGCAGGTCGGCGCGCAGGCGGTCGACGGTGTCGGCGAGGGCGGGGTCGGAGGGGTCGACGGTCGGGACGGCCTGCAGGAGGACCAGACCGCTGTCGTCGGCCGCCGGCTGGGCGGGCATGGCGCCCGCGATCCCGGGGTCGGAGGCGAGCACGCGGCTCGCGGCCTCGGAGTCGGCTGCCGCGGTCACGACCTGGAGCGTGCCGGGCGCGCCGTCGCCGAAGGAGTCCTGGACCAGGTCGTAGCCGATGCGGGCGCTGGCGTCCTCCGGCAGGACCTTGATGGACGGCATCGCCGTCTTCAGGCCGAGGACCGGCGCGGCGAGGGCGAGCAGCACGATCAGCGCGCCGAGACCCCAGACGACGGGGCGCCTCCAGAGCCGCTCACCCCACGCGGCGAAGGCCGCGGAGCGGTGCTCCCCGGTCCTGACCCAGGGCAGGGACAGCTTCTTGATCCGGTGGTCGAGCGCGAACAGCACCAGCGGCAGCAGGGTGAGGGTGGCGGCCAGGACGAAGACGACCGAGAGCATGATGCCGCCGGCCATCGACCGGAACGACGGCGAGGGCACGAGCATCACCGCCGACAGCGAGACCAGGACGGTGGCGCCGGAGAGCAGCACCGCCTTGCCGGCGGTGTCCATGGTCTCCGCGACCGCCTGGCGTGCCGAGCGGCCGGCGCCCATCCGGGCGGCGCGGTAGCGCACCACGAGGAAGAGCGCGTAGTCGATGCCGAGCGCGAGGGCGAACATCATCGCGAAGTTCATCGCCCAGATCGAGACCGGGACGAGCTCGTTGATCAGCACCAGCGATCCCGCGGAGGCGACCAGCCCGGCGAGGGTCAGGATCAGGGGGAGGCCGGCGGCCACGAGGGCGCCGAAGGCGAGCACCAGGATCGCCATGGTCACCGGCCAGGAGACCATCTCGGACTTCAGCATGGCCTCGAGGTTGGCCTCGTTGAAGTCCGACCACAGCAGCGAGGAGCCGGTCGGGTTCACCTGGACGCCGTCGACGGAGAGGTCCTGGAGCTCCTCCTTGAGGTCGGTGGCCACCCGCACCATCTCGTTGGTGTCGACGCCGGCGCCGGCCAGCACGATCGCGGTCGAGCCGTCCTGGCTCAGGGTGGCGCCCGGCTGCGGGGCCACGACGTCGGCCAGACGGGGCTCGCGCTCGAGCACGGCGGTGACCCGGGTCAGGACGTCACGGCCCGCGCCCTCGGTGACGGGTCCGTCGGTGGAGTGGACGACGACCTGGATCGCGGAGGAGGCGTTGCCGCCGAAGCTCTCGCGGGCCAGCTCGCGTGCCGCGACCGACTCCGAGCCGTCGGCCTGCCAGCCGGCGCCGGAGAGGTTGTGCTCGACCTGCGGGGCGAAGGCGCCGAGGCCGACGACGAGCAGCAGCCAGACCCCGGTGACGAGGCGGGCGTGGTCGGTGACCCAGACGCCGAGGCGCCCCAGCGGCCCGGGTCGCGTCTCGGAGGCGTGGCTCGCGGCGGGGCCGGAGTGTCGGCCGGCGCGCCGGGCGGGTCGCCGGCCGGCCTCCTGGTCGGGCGGGGTGTCGGCGTCGCTGGCGCGGCGCGGGCTCGTGGTGCTCATGGTCGGTCCGTTCCTGGTGCGTCGGATGAGGGACTGGTCGGGTCGCGCGGAGCGCGTGGTGCTGCGGTCGCGATGCGGCCGGGTCACAGCAGCGCGGGGAGGGCCTGGGTCGCGGTGTAGGCGGCGACGGCCAGGACGAGGGCGGTGAAGGCGGCGGAGAGCCGACGGGTGTCGACTCGGTCGGCGAGTCGGGCTCCGACCACGGCGGTGAGGGCTGAGGCGGCGGTGAGGGTGAGCACGAGACCCCAGTCGGGGGCCGGTCCCACGCCGGCACGGGTGCCCAGCGCGGCGGCGCTGGTGATCGTGATGACGACCAGCGACGTGCCGGCGGCGTAGGGCAGGGGGAGGGCGAGGGCCAGCAGCAGGGCGGGCACGACGAGGAAGCCGCCGCCCACGCCGAGGAAGCCGGTCAGCCCGCCCACGAGGGTCGCGGTGAGCAGGACCTTCAGCGCGCGCGGGCAGGCGCAGGCGAAGGTGGGGGAGAAGGTGAGGATCGGGTCGTCCAGGGCGGGTCGCGCGGCGTGGGAGGGCCCGTCTGCGGGGCGGCGCACGAGGCGCACCGCCATCAGGGCACCCACGAGGAGCATGAGCGCGGCGAAGGCCGCGAGGAGGACGTCGTCGTCGACGTGGGCCGAGGCCTTGGCGCCGAGCACCGCCCCGCCGGTCGCCACGGCCCCGAAGGCGACCCCCCGCGCGAGCAGCACGTGGCCGGACCGGGCGGCCGCGACGGCCCCTGCCAGGGAGGTCGTCGCGACCACCACCAGTGAGCCGGTCGTGGCCTGGGCGGGCGACTGGCCGAGCAGGTAGACCAGCACCGGCACGGCAAGGATCGACCCCCCACCGCCCAGCGCGCCGAGGCTGAGCCCGATGAGGGCGCCGGCCAGGAGGGCCGCCAGCAGGGTCGTCTCGGGGGTCACGGCGCGCCCGGTCGGTCGGGTCGCCGCCCGGTCGGGCGGCTCATGCCGAGGGGCCGACGAGGTGCAGGCCCACCGCCTCGGCCTGGTCGAAGGTGTCGTCGATCGCGACGGGGCTCCGGCCGTGGGCGTCGAGGATCGACGCCGCCACCGACGCGCGGTAGCCGCCGGCGCAGTGCACCCAGACCTCTCCGGGCGGCACCTCGCCGACCCGGTCGAGCAGCTCGTGCAGCGGCACGTTGACGGCGCCGGCGACGGCGGCCGCGGCGTGCTCGTCGGCGCGGCGCACGTCGAGCACCACCACGTCGCGGTGGTGGCGCACCTGCGCGAGGTCGGCGAAGGTGGCGGTGGCGAAGCTCGCAGGGGCGCCGGTGCTCCACTGCCCGGGGTCGCCGGTGGCGTGGGCGGCGGGCCGGTCGATGCCGATGCGCACCAGCTCGCGCTGGGCGGCGGCGACGTCCGCGGCGCTCTCGCCGAGCAGGGTGAGCGGGGTGCCCCAGGGCACGAGCCAGCCGAGGTAGGTCGCGAAGCCGCCGTCGAGGCCGAAGTTCAGGGTGCCGGGGGCGTGGCCCGCGGCGAAGGCGGTGCGGTGGCGCAGGTCGACGACCCACTCGCCGGCCTCGATGCGGCGGCGCAGCTCCTCGGCGTCGGCCCGGGCGGGCGGGCTGAGGTCGGGCGCCGACGGGCCGGCGGCGTTGGCCGGGGCCATGTGGGCGTAGTAGGCCGGCCAGGCGCCGAGACCGGCGAGCAGCTCGTCGACGTAGGACTGCTCGTCCTGGGTCAGCACGGGGTTGGTGGTGCGCTCCCGGCCGATGGTCGAGGAGGTGGCGTCGGACTGGGTCGCGGAGCAGAAGGACCCGAAGCCGTGGGTGGGGAAGACCTCGGCCTCGTCGGGCAGCAGCGCGGCCAGCCGGTGCGCGGAGGCGTGCTGGTGGCGCACCAGGTCGTGGGTGTGCTCGGACCCCAGCAGGTCGGGGCGACCGGTCGCGCCGAAGAGCAGCGAGCCGCCGGAGAAGACACCGACGTCGGTGCCGGAGCCGGTGCCGAGGTCGCGCAGGGCGTAGGCGAGGTGGGTGAAGGTGTGGCCGGGCGTGGCCAGCGCGGTGAGCCGCATCCTCTCGCCCACCGCGACCACCTCGCCGTCGGCGACGGGGGTGCGCGCGAAGGCGACCTCGTCGGCGCCGTTGACGACGTACGACGCTCCGGTCGCCTCCGCGAGGGCGAGGCCGCCGGTGACGTAGTCGTTGTGCAGGTGGGTCTCGAGCACGTGGGTCAGCCGCACGCCGTGGGCGTCGAGCAGGTCGAGCACCCGGTCGATGTCGCGCTGCGGGTCGACGACGAAGGCGACCTCACCGTCGTGCACGAGGTAGCTGCGGTCGCCCAGCGTCGGGGTCTCGATCGGCACGACCGTGAGACCCGTGCCGGTCGTGGTGCCGGACGTGGTGCCGGTCGTGGAGCCGGCGGGGGAGGAGGTGGTGGGGGAGGAGGTGGTGGGGGAGGTGGCGGTCATCGGGGTCATCCCCTCTCGACCGGGCGGCCGGAGCGGATCCACGCGGTGGTGCCGCCGGTGACGTTGACCGCCTCGAGGCCCTGGGCGGTGAGCAGGTCGGTCATGGCCGCGCTGCGGTTGCCGCTGGCGCACACGACGTGCACCGGCCGCGAGCGGTCGAGCTCGCCCAGGCGCGAGGGCAGGTGGCCCATCGGGATGTTGCGGGCGCCGGGCACGCGGCCCTCGGCGTACTCGCCGGGCTCGCGGACGTCGACGACCACGGCGCCGTCGTCGATCGCGGCTGCGAGCTGGTCGATGTCGATCTGCCTCATGTCGGTCCTCTCCGGTGCAAGTGATGTATCCCCCTGGGGGGTTCGTTCGGAACGTTAGCATAACCCCCCGGGGGGTTGTAGTATCGAGATCGTCACCCCGACCCGAGCACGACGAGCAGCACGAGGAAGGCCCGCTGATGAGCGACTACACGATCCGCGTCACGACCCACCGTCCCTACGCCGAGGCGGTGGCCGCGGTGAGGGAGCAGCTCGCCGAGGTCGGCTTCGGGGTGCTCACCGAGATCGACCTCGCGGCCACGCTCAAGGCCAAGCTCGACGTCGACGTCGCGCCGCAGGTGGTCCTCGGCGCGTGCCGCCCGCAGCTGGCGCATCAGGCGCTGCAGGCCGAGCCCTCGATCGCCGCGCTGCTGCCGTGCAACGTCGTCGTACGCTCCGTCGACGACACCACCACCGTGGTCGAGGCCTTCGACCCGGCCGTCATGACGTCGTTCGTGGGGGAGCCCAGCGACGCCCTGCGCGCGGTGTCGGAGGACGCCCGCACCCGCTTGACCACCGCGCTGACCGCGCTCGAGGACGGAGCACACTGATGGACCTGCAGCCCGACGACATCAAGGCGATCATCACGCGCATGAAGCGCGCCAACGGCCACCTGGCCAGCGTCATCCGGATGATGGAGGAGGGGTCGTCCTGCGAGGACGTCCTCACCCAGCTCGCCGCGGTCAACAAGGCCCTCTCGCGGGCCGGCTACGCCATCGTCGCCACCGGCCTGCAGCAGTGCCTCGCCGACGGCGAGGGTCTCGACGGGGTCGACACCAAGAAGATGGAGAAGCTCTTCCTCGCCCTCGCCTGAGGACGACGCGCGGGGCGTCATGCGATCGGTGGATGCGCATCCACGACTCGTATGACGTCAGCGGGGGTGGCCGGCCGGCGCGGCGGGGGTGCTCGTTGGAGGGTGCCGCGCGCGTTGATGCTCGGCTCGCGCGGGGCGTCATACGACGAGTGGATGCGCATCCACGCCTCGTACGACGTCCCGCACCGCACCCGGGGGACACCGCGCCCGCGGCCGGTGCGACCCCCTCGATCCCCGGGTCGTCGGCGCCCTCTGGGATGCTTGCTCGTCGCGGCGCGAGCCGCGGCAGGCGACAGGCGGCAGCGAGAGGGCGGGGATGAGCGAGATCGCGGGGGAGCTCGCGCGCGTGCGCGGCGCGTTCGCCCAGCCGACCCTCACCCTGCTCCACCAGCGCCAGGCGCCGGTGGTCATCACGATCTTCCGCGCCGCCTTCGGCCGCGACAACAAGCCGATCCCCACCGGGCGGCTGCACACGCAGGTCGAGGAGCACCTCGCCGCGATCCGTCACGCCGACGAGGGCGAGGTGCCGGTCGGGGAGGGGCGTGAGATCTGCCAGCGCTGGATGCGCGGGCGGTGGCTGGTGCGCTCCCTCGACGAGGGCGGGCGCGAGGTCTACACGCTGACCTCCCACGCTCAGCAGGCCCTGGAGCTGGTCAAGAACCTCGCGCGCGACCGCGCCACCCTCAGCGAGCACCGCATCGCGACGCTGCTCGGCACGGTGCGCCGCTTCAACGCCGAGGCCAACCCCGACCGCACCTCGCGGGTGGAGCTGCTCAACGCCGAGATCGCCCGGCTCCAGGCCGAGCGAGACCGTCTCGTCGACGGCGCCGAGCTGGTGGGCGTGAGCGAGGACTACATGCAGGAGGGCTTCACCGAGCTGCTCTCGCTGGTCTCCGCGCTGCCCAGCGACTTCGCGCGCGTCGAGGAGCGCTTCGCCACCATCCGCAGCGAGATCCTGGCCGCCTTCCGCGCCGAGGACCGCCCGGCCGGCGAGGTCATCGACGACTACCTCGCCCGTGCCGACGCCCTGATGACCGCCACCCACGAGGGCCGCGCCTTCGAGGGCGCCTTCGCGCTGCTGCGCGACGAGGAGCTGGTCGGCCGGCTGCGCGACGACCTCACCGCGCTGCTGGAGCACCCCGTCGCCGACGGCGTGCTCGGCGACGCCGACCGCGCCGAGCTGCGCGGCACGGTGCGCCTGGTGCGCGAGGGCCTCGACCGCGTGCTGGCCCAGCGCGCCCGGGTGACGGCCACGCTGCGTGACTACATCGTCTCCCGCGACGTCGAGCGCGACCGCGAGCTGGAGCAGACGCTGCGCCAGGTCGAGTCGGAGCTGGCCACCTGGATGGCCACCACCGGGCCCCGCGCCACCCTCGAGCTGGCCCTGCTGCCCAGCCGGGCCGGCGTCGAGCACCTGCGCGAGCGCTTCTACGACCCCGCCGACGACGTCCTGCCCGACCGCATCGCCACCGCCGGCCCCGACGAGGCGCCGGCGGTCTCCCTCGACGCGCTGCGCGCCCAGGGCGGCCCCCAGCTCGGGTCGCTGCGCGAGCGCCTCGACCTCGCCCTGGCCTCCACCCACCCGCCCGACTCCCTGGGCGAGCTCTTCGCCGGCCTCGAGCCCTCGCTGCGCCGCCCGGTCGAGATCCTCGGGCTGCTCCACCTCGCCGCCGACCACGGCTGGGAGGCCGAGCAGGAGCTGGAGACCTACGCCGCCGTGCGCGCCGACGGCTCCACCCGCACCTTCACCGCCCCCCGCACCCCGCTGCGCGGCTCCCCGCCGGGCGCCGACGCCGGCACCGGCAGCGGCACCGCAGGCCCCACCGCCGGCGCCGAGCCCCCCGACCCGCAGCACCGACCCGAGAGCGAGGCCCGATGACCGACGTCGACACCGCCGACCTGCGCCGCGACCCCGACCTCGCGCCCGAGCCCGCCCACGACTCCGGCCACGACTCCAGCGGCGACGGCGACGGCGACCTGGCCGCCCACCTCGACGTGCGGGTGCCCGACGGGGGGTCGGTCTCGCTCTTCGAGGGCGACGAGGGCGGCCTCGAGCTGGCCCAGCGCCACGTGCTGGTCACGCTGCTCAAGCAGCGCTTCGTCAGCGCCCGCACCCACCCGCGCGACTGGCGGGTGCTGGTGGAGCACGAGCGGGTGCTGCGCTCGCGGCTCAACGACCTCTTCCTCGAGCTGGCGGTCGACCGCGAGCGCGAGGTGGCCTGGAAGCGGCAGGCGACCTCCGAGACGGGCGCCCGCTTCCCGACGCTGCTCTACGACGCGGCCTGGTCGCGTGAGGAGACCATCGTGCTGGTGCACCTGCGCGACCGGCTGCGGGCCGGCCTGGCCGCGGGCGACGCGCGCGTCTACGTCGACCGCGACGACCTGGTCGCCCACGTCGCGACCTTCCGTCCCGCGCACGTGACCGACGAGGCCGCGGAGGAGAAGCGGGCTCGCAACGCGGTGCTGGCCGTCGCGCGCACCGGCCTGCTGATCCCCACCGCGGCCGAGGAGCGGTTCGAGGTCAGCGAGGCCGTCGAGGCGCTGCTGCCGCTCGAGCTGCTCCAGGAGCTGCTGGAGGCGCTGCGGCGCGCCAACGGCTCCGACGTACCGGCTGCGCCGGAGGCGCCGGTCGACCTCTTCGGCGAGGTCGCGCCCGAGCACGACGCGAGCGAGGAGCAGGCATGAGCGTGCACGAGAGCGACCGGCTCGACGGCCCGGTCCCCGACGAGCCCACCGACGAGCCCACCGACGAGATGGCCGACGAGATGGCCGACGAGACCGGCGAGGGCCTCTTCGACCGCGGCGTCGTCGCGACGCCCAAGGACGACACCATGCAGTGGCGCGCCAGCCTGCTGCAGCTGGTCAACTGGGGCGGCTTCTCGGGGCTGACCACCATCCCGCTGCGCGGCGACGCCACGATGATCTCGGGGGCCTCGGGCGTGGGCAAGAGCACCGTGCTCGACGCCTACACCGCGCTGATGATGCCCTCCGACGCGAAGTTCAACGGCGCCTCCAACGACGCCGTGGCCGGTCGCGCGCGCGGCGCGGGCCAGCGCAACCTGCTGTCCTACCTGCGCGGCGCCGTCGACGTCGTCGACGACCCCCGCACCGGCCGGCCGGTCGAGCGGCTGCTGCGCGGCCAGGGCGGCGACACGTGGGGCGCGGTGGCGATGACCTTCGTCAACGACCGCGGCGGGCGCTTCACGGTGCTGCGCACCTACTACGTGCCGAGGCGTGCCACCCGCTCCGCCGACGTGCAGATGCAGCTGGTCACCCACGACTCCGGGCTGGAGCTGACCAGCCTCGAGGTCGCGGTGCCCGAGCGCTTCCACGCCACGACGCTGAAGAAGCTCTTCCCCGGCATCCGGGTGCACCGCACCTACGCCGAGTTCTCCGCCGTGCTCCACGCCCGCCTCGGCATCGGCGCCAACGGCGACGGCGCCAAGGCGCTGCGCCTGCTGGCGCGCATCCAGGCCGGCAACCAGGTGCGCAGCGTCGACGAGCTCTACAAGGACATGGTGCTCGAGAGGCCCGCCACCTACGCTGCCGCCGACCGCGCCATCGAGCACTTCGACGACCTCGAGGCCGCCTACACCGCCATGCGCACCGAGGAGGCCAAGCTCGAGCTGCTCGGCCCCATCACCGGGCTGGAGGAGCGCCGCCGCGGCGCCACCCGACGCCTCGCCGAGCTCGACTCCTACGGCGTGACCCGCTCCGGTGACACTCCGCTGCGCCGCTGGCTGCTCCAGACCCACCTGCGCCTGATCGAGACCGCCACCGACGCCAACCGCCGCGACCGCACCACCACCGCCGGGGAGCTGGCCGCCGCGGCGCGCGACGAGCGCCGCCTGGTCGCCGACCTCGACGCCGCCCGCGAGGCCCACCAGGACGCCGGCGGCTCCGCGCTGGAGTCGATCGCCCTGGGCCTGGAGCAGGAGCAGTCCGTACGCCAGGAGCGCCAGGCCCGCCGCGACGCCCTGGAGGAGCGGCTGCTGCCGCTGCTCGCCGCGGCCGACTCCGAGGCCCGCGACCTCGAGGCGTCGCTGCGGTCGGCGGAGTCCTTCAGCGTGCTCCAGCTCCACGCCCGCCAGTGGCTCTCGGGGTGGGACCGTCACCAGCAGCAGACCCGCCGCGAGCGCGACGCCGCCCGCGACCGGCGCTACCCGCTGAGCAAGCGGCAGTCGGAGCTGCGTGCCGAGCGCGCCTCGCTGGAGAGCCGCGCCGGGCGCGTGCCGGCCCAGCTCCACGAGCTGCGCGCCGACGTCGCCCGCGCCAGCGGGCTGAGCCCCGAGGAGCTGCCCTTCGTGGCCGAGCTGCTCGACGTCGCGCCCGACGAGGCGCGCTGGCGCACCGCGGTCGAGACCGTGCTGGGCGCCAGCGCCCGGGTGCTGCTGGTGCCCCTCGATCGGCTCCAGCACTTCTCCTCGGCCATCGACGGGCTGCGCCTGCGCGGGCGGCTGAGCTTCGAGGGCGCCCCGCTCGACCTGCCCGACCTCGGCCCCGCCGACCCCGAGCGGGTCGCGGGCAAGCTGGTCTTCCGCTCCTCGCCCTTCTCCGGGTGGGTGCAGGCCCACGTCTCCGAGCCCTCGCGCAACGCGCTGTGCGTTGAGGACGCCGCCGACCTCGCCGGCCCCGGCCTGCGGGTGACCCTGGCCGGGCAGACCCGCAGCGGTCGCCGCGGCAGCCACGGGCGCTCGGAGGCCCGCAGCATCATCGGCTTCTCCAACGACGAGGCCGTGGCCGAGGTCGACGCCGAGCTCGCCGCGGTGGAGCGCGACCTCGGCGCGCTCGACGCCGAGCTGGTCGAGCTCGACCGGCGCAGCAGCGTGCTGGAGCTGCAGCGCTCGTCGTACGACGCCGTGGTGACCGCCCGCTTCGCCGACCTCGACGTCGAGGGCAGCCAGGAGCGCATCGACGACCTGGAGCGCCGGCGCGCGGAGATCCTCGGCGCCGACGACCAGCTGCGCGCCACCGAGTCGCAGGTCGAGGCGCTGGCCGCGCGGCTGGAGGACACGCGCCGGCGGCGCTTCGCCCTCGAGCAGCGCCAGCGCACCCTCGAGGAGGTGCACGGTCGCCTCGTCGACGACGAGGACCTGGTCAAGGACCGCCTCGAGACCATCCTGGCCTCCGGCGCGGTCGACCTCACCGACGCCCAGTCGGGCGCCCTGGCCGCCGACTTCGCCGCGGCCGCCGCCCCGGCCGACCCCGAGGACCTCGACCGCTTCGCCGAGACCTCCCAGCGCCTGGCCGAGCGGCTGCGCGCGGCCGTGGCCGACACCGAGACCGAGATCGCGCGGGTCGAGGACGAGCTGAGCGCGGTCTTCCGGCTCTACGTCGCGCGCTGGGAGTCGCCCAACCTCGGCACGTCGGTGGCCTCCTACCCCGACTTCGCCCGCATCCTGGCCGACATCCGCGGCACCGGACTGGCCGAGCGCCGCACCGAGTGGCGCCGCCGGCTCACCGAGTGGAGCGGGCAGGACCTCGTGCCCCTGGTCGGGGCGATGGCGGCCTCGATCGAGGACATCGAGGACCGCCTCGAGCCGATCAACGCGATCCTGCGGCGCCTGGAGTTCGGCGGGGCCGGCGACCGGCTGCGCATCCGGCTGCGCCGGCTCAGCCCCGCCCACGTGCAGGTCTTCCTCAAGGACCTCCGCGCGCTCTCGGCCGCCTCCCCGGCCCGGCTGGAGGAGGCCGACCTCGAGCGCCGCTTCACCGACCTGAGCCGCTTCATGGACCAGCTGCGCCCGCCCGCGCAGTCGGGGGAGCGCGCCGGCGAGCCGACCGACCGCGACCGGCTGCTCGACGTGCGCCGTCACGTCGAGGTGAGCGCCGAGCGCTACGACTCCGCCACCGGCGAGCTGCGCGCGACCTACCGCACGCTGGGGGAGAAGAGCGGCGGGGAGAGTCAGGAGCTGGTGGCCTTCATCGTCGGCTCGGCGCTGCGCTTCCGCCTCGGCGACGAGATGCGCTCGCGGCCCCGCTTCGCCCCGGTCTTCCTCGACGAGGGCTTCGTCAAGGCCGACTCCGACTTCGCCGGCCGCGCCGTGCGGGCGTGGAAGGGCCTGGGCTTCCAGCTCGTCGTCGGTGTGCCGCTCGACAAGGTCACCGGCCTGGAGCCGCACATGGACGAGCTGCTGGCCATCACCAAGAGCCCCGAGACCCACCAGTCGTGGATCACCCCGATCACCACCGCCCCGGAGCAGGTGTGAGCGTGGGGCGCAGGGCCATCATCTTCCACGGCACGGGCGCACATCCCGGGGTGGTGTGGCTGCCGTGGCTGCGCCAGCGGCTGAGCGACCGCGGCTACGAGGTGGAGGCGCCGCACTACCCGACCCTCAACCAGGAGCCCCTCGCCACGTTCCTGCCGACGGTGCTGTCGCGTCACACGTTCGACGCCGACACCGTGCTCGTCGGCCACTCGGGCGGCGCCGCACTGCTGCTGGCGATCCTGGAGCACCTCGACACGAGGGTCGACCAGGCCCTCCTGGTGGCGGGCTACTGCACCCGACCCGGCTCGGCTGAGGAGCCGGTGCTGCAGGAGGCCTACGACTGGGAGCGCATCCGGGCCAACGTCCGCGACCTCTACCTCATCAACTCCCGCGTCGACCCCTACGGCTGCGACGCGGAGCAGGGCCGCGCCATGCTGGAGCGGCTCGGCGGCACCCAGATCGTCCGCGACGACGGACACTTCGGTGACGTCGATCAGCCGTATGAGTCCTTCGAGCTCCTCGACCGGTTGATCGACTGACGGCCCGCGTCCCCGACCCGCTGTCGGCTCGACGCTCGAGGCAGGGGCTGTCTAGGCTCCTGCCCTCGCCTCACCCCTGGGGCGGACGGGCTACGGCAGGTCTCGATCCTGTGTGGCGACCGTGATCCGTGAACAGTGGTCCGACCACATCGGCAGGGGTTGCCCGGCGGGCCCGGTCGCTGACCGGGCCCGCCGAGGTCCGACAGCGTCGGCTGCGTGACGCTGTCGGGCCCGGTCTCAGTGGGTGTGCGGCGCGACCGTGCGGCCCTCGCTGGCCTGCACGACGACGAAGCCCTGGCCGCTGAAGGCCAGCTGGAAGGCCTCCCCGGAGCCGCGGCCGATGAGGGCGCCGGCGCCCGCGGTGCGGCGTACGGACGTGCTGAGCGAGGACGACCACGCCACGGCCGACTGGATGTCGGCGAAGGTCGGGGCGTCGACGTTGAGCACCACGGGCTCGCCGTGGGTGCTGATGGCGACCGTGCCGGTGCCGGTGAAGGTGGTGTTGAAGACGCCGCCGGCCATCATCGAGGCGCCCTCGACGCGCTTGATGTCCCAGGTCAGGGAGCTGTCGAAGGCCAGCACGTTGCTGCCGTTGACGGTCAGCGAGTCGTTGTCGAGGGTGACCAGGTGGATCTCGGAGGCGTCGTCGGCGAAGAAGACGTCGCCGCGGCCGGTGACCTTCATCAGCGGCATGCCCTCTCCGGTGATGGCCTTCTTGAGGAACTTCCCCATGCCGCCCGCGCCCTGGTAGGCGAAGTCGACCTGCCCCTGGTAGGCCACCATCGCGCCCTGTCGCGCCATCACCTCGCCGTCGAGGGCCACCTTGAGCATCCGGGGGTTCTGCAGCGTGAAGCGCTCCGCGCTCTCGGACTCGAGGTTGGTGCCGAACAGGTTGCTGCGCATGGGTGCTCCTTCGTGTCGTGGGGTGTCGCTCGCAGGCTACGGGCCGCCGGCGCGGGGCGGGGGCGACTCACGACGGATCGCTGCGAAGACGTGCCAAGACGTGGCACAGGGACGTGGCGCCGGCGCCGCGCAGGTGTGAGGCTCGTAGGACCGAGGCCGCTCCCGCCCCGGCCGCGCCCGGCCCCGCCAGAGAGGAACGACAGATGCCGCACTACCTCATCTTCTTCAACCAGCAGTGGGTCGGCGACCACGACGAGGCGTGGTACCAGACCCGCGTCGAGCCCTCGACCGCCGTCGTGCGCGACATGAGGGAGCAGGGCGTCCTCGTCTTCGCCGGCGGCCTTGAGGAGGACCTCGCGGAGGCCGCGGGCGCCGACGCCACCAGTGGCACCCCGGTCGTCACCGACGGACCCTTCACCACCACCGAGGAGTGGCTGGGCGGCCTGACCATCATCGACGTGCCCGACGACGAGGCCGCCCGCCGGTGGGCCGCTAGGGTCGCCGAGGGCTGCGGCTGGCCCCAGGAGGTACGCCGCTTCAAGGGCGGCTCGATGCGCGGGGCCGCGCCGGGGGAGTGAAGCCAGGCGGTGGCCCTCGATCTGGCAGCGCCTGGTGCCACTGCTCCGGGACACCGTCGTGCGCCGACTCAGTGGAGGCCGAACGCTAGCCTTCGCCCATGGACGACCAGAGGCTCATCGGGCGCCTGAATGCCGTGCCGGCGCGCGAGGTGTGGCGTCACGAGGCGCTCGACTTCACGCCGTGGCTGCTCGACAACGCCGACGTGCTTTCCGAGGTGCTCGGTCTCGACCTCGAGCTCGACGCGGCCGAACATGCCGTCGGCGACTTCAGCCTCGACCTGATCGGCCGCGACCGGCTGTCGGGCGACCTGGTCATCGTCGAGAACCAGCTCGAGCCCAGCGACCACACGCACCTCGGCCAGATCATGACCTACGCGGGCGGCACCGACGCCGCGCACGTCGTCTGGGTGGCGCCGTCGTTCCGGCCGGAGCACCGACGTGCCCTCGAGTGGCTGAACGAGCGCACGGACGAGGCGACGAGGTTCTTCGCGGTCGAGGTGAAGGTCGTGCGGATCGGGGACTCTCCCTACGCCCCGCTGCTCTCCCTGGCCGTCCAGCCCAACGACTGGGGCAAGCAGGTCCGCACCAGGGCTGTGCAGCGATCGGGGACCACGTGGTCACCAGAGGACCTCATGCCTGCTGCGCGGGCGGAGGCGACGCCAGCGGTGGCGGACGCCATCGGTGCGTTGATCGAGGCTCACAACCGCCTGGGTCCTGATGCCGGCCTGTACTACGGCGCTGCGCAGGCACCGTCGGTGACGGCCACGATGGTCGCCGGCTCCTTGCGCACCCAGCCGTGGAGCATCTTCACGCACCGAGGGGTCGTCTGGACGCTCAACCTCGACTGGATCCACAAGCAGGGGCGAGTGCTGTCAGCGGACTTCATGGAGTCACTCGCCGCCGAGCTCGGCGACCTGCCGGGCTTGGCTGCGGCGTTCGAGTCCGGGCGGTCGGTCGGTTGGCGGCGACGGCCGACCATCGCCGCGGACCCTCTCTTCACACACCCGGGTGCTGTGGAGCGGATCGCCTCCGCCATGGACCGGCTCTTCCGTGAGCTGCAGGCCACGGCAGCGCCGCTGTCGCTCGGTCCTTCGTAGCTCCGTCTGGGTCGCTGCGGCGCATTGACGCACGCTGAAGATCGCGCATCAGGACCGGCAACGGGACGTCGCCCCCGCTAACTGATCGGGTGGTCGTGCACGGCCGAGGAGAGGTGCACGCCGTTCAGCTCCAGGTAGAGCTGCCGCTCCGTGACGGTGAGCGTCATCGTGTTGCGGCGCTCCATCGTGTCCACAGCTGCATCGATGAACCCGGGATCGAAGTTGTGCAGCACGATCTCGGCGGCGCGGTGGATCCTCGCCCCGGCCCACTGCGCGAGCACCTTGGCCGGGTCGCGGTGCGTGTAGATCGTCGTGCGCTCGGCGGCCTTGCTGCCCGTGTGAAGCCGCGCGGCATCCGGTGCGCCGACCTCGATCCAGGCGAGCAGCTTCCCGCTCAGGTCCCGCACCAGCACCGCCGGGGCGTCGGTCGCCGAGATGCCCTCGCTGAATGCGATGCCCTCTTCGTGCTCGAGACAGTAGGCGAGCACGCGCGTCACGAGGTACGCCTCGGTCTCTGACGGATGCCGCGCCGCACGCAGCGTGAACTGCTCATAGACCCCGCGATCCGTGTCGGCCAACTCGACCTCGAACGTGTGCATCGTCGCGCCGGCCGCCATGGGGCTCAGCCTAGTCCGGGAACGGGGGCCTCCCGCGCCGTCATCACCGTCGCCTGGTCGCGGTGGAATGGGCTAGGGCCACGGGCCACCAACTCATGCAGAAATCTGTACACGCGCAGCGTGTGCATTCGCCCCTCGCAACTCATCGACCGATGTCGCCGGCGACTGCTACAACGGACTTCATGACGAGGACCCAAGCCATTCACTCGCTGACGTGGCTGCTCGACCACACGCTGCCGCTGAACCGCAAGGAGCGGTACTACACCGGCACCGTCCTGCCCGGCATCGTTTGCGCCGACGACATGACCCACCTGCACCGACTCGCCGACCTTATGGGCTTCCCCGGAGTCGACGTCAGCGGCGACCCGGCCGACTGCGGACTAGTGTTTTTCACCGAGTACGGCCTCGCCGAGTCCGTCTTCGGTCCCGCCCGCGACAGGTTTGAGCAGCTCCCGACCGACCGTGACACCCCCGACGTCGTATTTTTAACCACCCAGCCGACGCCCGTGCTGTTCGCACTCGAAGCGAAGCTCTACGACAGGCCCTCGGGTTTCGACCTCCGCGCCCAGCTCGACCGTCAAGCGGGCCTCCTCGCTGAACTCGCGTCGCGGCTCGCCGGCTGGCTGGAAGTCCCCACGGTCCCGGTCGCACACTGCGCGCTTCTGCCCGAACCACAGGCCGACGTCGACCTCGGCGGCTCATACCCTGTCCTCACGTGGCGGCAGCTCCATGCCGCGTACGCCGACGTGGCTGCCGCCTACTGGCTCGCCATTCTCAACGAAGCACTGACGCGCTATGACGACCTCGTTACGCGCTTCAAGCCGAACGACGACGCGCGCCTCACCGGCGCCGATATTGCCGCTGGGCACCATGCCGGCACGCTCGGCTACGCCGCCATGGGCCGGACCGGGGGTCTTACTGGCAGTCAGATCCGCATCGACATCGACTCTGGGGCCTGGCATGACGTCCAATACCAGGTCGCCAGGGTGCACCCGGGCAACCGCAATTGGTTCACCATCGCCGAATTCCTCGAGCTCGCCGGAATGCAGAGCGAGCCCACACCCGAGGAAGCCCATGAACGGTTCACAACGGCCGTGGCTCGAGCACGAAGCGTGGGAACGCGCGTCTTCGGCGACGCATCCATCCTTGACCAGCTCGACCAAGGCACCGAACTACTCCGCGCTGCGCCGCCGGCCGAGCTCCTACGCGTCGCCGCGCTCTTCGAGACCGCATCCGACGCCGCTATGGAAGCCCGACGCGGATCGGACGAACTCTGGATCCGACTCAATCAGGGATGAGCGCACGGCCCACACCCGTCGTGCGTTAGGGGCGGAGAGACGCACCTTCGCGAGGTTTATCTCTTGGCCGTCAGTGGGGTTCTAGCGACCGCGGGTGATCGGTAATGAGCTCGCGTAAAGGACCCGGGAGACCGCGCGCTCGATTGCCTACTTCACCTCCGACCGCCGAAGCGATACCAGCCCGACGGCGAGAGGCAGCACGATCCACAGCGCGGTGGTCGAGGCCAGCATCGCCCACTCCTCGGCCGTGTCCGTGGCGCCCTCGAAGAGCTGCACCTGCGTGTAGTTCCAGTCGATCCACGGCTGCAGGTCAAGGAACCACTCCCGCACCAGCCCGAGCAGCTCGAGCACCCCGGGCAGAACGAGGGAGACCACGAAGTAGCCGACGATCGCCGCGGCAGAGGCTCGCAGGACGACGCCGAGGGTGAAGCCGATGGCCATGCCGACCAGGTTGCCGAGCACGATCTGGGGCGCGGCGGCGAGCGAGACGTCCCAGACGGTGTTGACGCCGGCGAGCGCGGAGCCGACCAGGTTGCCGACGGCGCCCACGGCGAAGGCGAGCGCCATCGAGACGAGCCCGACCACGAGGGTCGCGAGGGCCTTGGCGCCGATGACGCGTGAGCGGTGGGGCACGAGGGTGAAGGTGGTGAGCCCGCTGCGCTGGCTCCACTCGCTGGTTACCGCGAGGATCGCGATCATCGGCAGGATCACCGACATGGGCAGGCCGATCGCGGTCGCGAAGCTGTCGTAGGTGACGGCGTCGTCGGGGGCGAAGACGACGACCGCCCCGGTGGCGAGCACCGCCAGGACGCCGATGCCGACCAGCAGCCAGAAGCCCGAGCGGGTGTCGAACATCTTGCGCAGCTCGATCACCACGAGCCGCCTGGTCGCGACCGGGCGCGAAGTCCTGCGGCCCGGCATGGCTCCTGGGGCGGTCGGGGTGGTGGGGGTGACGGTCGTGGCGCTCATGCCGCGACTCCGTCGCGTTGGGTGGCGGCGGTGAGAGAGAGGAACATGTCCTCGAGCCCGGCGCCCTCGGCGGAGCGGAGCTCGGTGAGGGCGATGCCGGCGGCCAGGGCCACGGCCCCGACCTGGGCGGGGTCGGCGTCGGTGCGCACCGAGCCGTCGCCGGCGAGCGTGCTGGGCAGTCCGGCCAGCACCAGCGCGTGGGCCAGCTCGCGCGGCGCCGCCGAGCGGGCCAGCGTGCCGGCCGCGGCGAGCAGCTCCTCCTTGGTGCCGGAGGCGACGATCCTGCCCCCGCCGATCACGACCAGGTCGTCGGCGATGACCTCGATCTCGTGCAGCAGGTGCGACGACAGCAGCACCGTGCCGCCGCGGCCGGCGAAGTCGGTCAGCAGGTCGCGCATCCACCGGATGCCCGCGGGGTCGAGCCCGTTGGCGGGCTCGTCGAGGATCAGCACCCGGGGGTCGCCAAGCAGCGCGGCCGCGATGCCGAGGCGCTGGCGCATGCCGAGGGAGTAGTGGCGCACGCGCCGCCTGGCCTCGGCGGGGCTTAGGCTCACCAGCTCCAGCATCTCCGCGACCCGCGAGCCGGGCAGGCCCATGGTGGCGGCGGCGATCGCGAGGATCTCGCGTCCGGTGCGACCGGCGTGCTGCGCGGAGGCGTCGAGCAGCACGCCCACCTCGCGGCCGGGGTTGGGCAGGTCGGCGAAGCGGACGCCGTCGATCGTGGCCGACCCGGAGGTCGGCGCGGTCAGGCCCACCACGACCCGCAGGGTGGTGGACTTGCCGGCCCCGTTGGGCCCGAGGAAGCCGGTGACACGGCCGGGCCGGGCGGTGAAGGAGACGTCGTCGACGGCGGTGACGCCGGCGTAGGTCCTGGTCAGCGACTCAACGGTGATCATCTGCTCGACCCTCACGGTCTGGTGCAGCGGGCATGGTGGCCTCCTGGGACGGTCCGCGCCGGGTGCGCAGGACCAGAGCCCCACCGTGGCGGCGCGCGGGGTCGTGGGGCATCGGCCGTGAGGCCGCGCGTACGTCGTGCCTTCGGCCGAGCGCCGGGTCAGACTTTCGGCCGGTCCCCGCGCGGCGCCGGATCCCTAGGCTGGGCCGGTGAGCAACCCGCTGCGCTCCCTGCTGGAGGAGCCCCGTCCCTCGGCCCCGCCGGCCCGCGTCCGGCGTGACAGGGCGCTCCTGGCGTTCGTGGTGGTCTGCGTGCTGCTGGAGGGTGCGCTGCGCGCCGACCTGGCGACGCCGGTGCTCTCGGTGCTGGTGACGCTCGGGCTCGCGCCGCTGCTGCTGTGGCGACGCACCCACCCCTTCGCGGTGGTGGCGGCGACCTTCGGCACGATCGCGGTCGTCGACCTCGGCCTGCTCGCCGTCGGAGCCCCGGTGCTCGACGTCTACTCGATGCTCTACGTCCTGGTGCTGCCCTACGCGCTCCTGCGGTGGGGCTCGGGGCGCGAGGCGGTGGCTGGTCTGGGCGTCATCCTGGTGCCGGCCACGATGGCGGCGGTGGTCAGCTGGACCGGTCTCGCCGACGCGGTCGGGGGCTACGCCGTGCTGGTCTCCTCGGTCGTGCTGGGCTGGGCCGTGCGCTCCCAGCACGGCGCCCGGGAGCGGCGGCTCGCGCAGGCGAAGTCGGAGGAGCGGGTGCTGCTGGCGCGCGAGCTGCACGACACCGTGGCCCACCACGTCTCGGCCATCGCCGTGCAGGCCCAGGCCGGGCGCGCGCTCGCCGCGACGAGCCCCTCCGCGCCGCTGGAGGCGCTGCGGGTGATCGAGGTGGAGGCCTCGCGCACGCTGGCGGAGATGCGGGCCATGGTGGGTGTGCTGCGCAGCGACGTGCCGGTGGCCTACGCGCCGCAGCCCGGCGTCGCCGACCTCGCGCGGCTGGCCGGGGCCTCGCCCGCCGGCCCGCGGGTGGAGGTCGGCGTCTTCGGTGACGTCGCCGGCCTGCCGGCGGCGATCGACGCCGCGGTCTACCGGATCGCGCAGGAGGCGGTGACCAACGCCCTGCGCCACGCCCGCCACGCCACGCGGGTCGACGTACGCCTCACCGGCGACGCCTCGACGCTCACCCTCCTCGTGCGAGACGACGGCGACCCCAGCACGACCGACCTCAGCACCGCCGACCCCCGCACGACCGACCCCGGCGCCGCCGACGCCGCCCCGGCGGGCTTCGGCATCGCCGGCATGACCGAGCGCGCCCTGCTCCTCGGCGGCACCTGCCAGGCGGGCCCCTGCCCGGACCGCGGCTGGGCCGTCACTGCCAGCCTGCCGCGACGGGTGCCGGCGTGAGCATCCGCGTGCTGGTCGCCGACGACCAGGACCTCGTGCGCACCGGACTGCGCCTGATCCTCGGCACGCTGGAGGGCATCGAGGTCGTGGGGGAGGCGCGCGACGGTCAGGAGGCCGTACGGCTGGCCCGCGAGCTGCGCCCCGACGTGTGCCTGATGGACATCAGGATGCCCGTGCTCGACGGGGTCGAGGCGACCCGCCTGCTGGCCGGGCCGGGTGTCGAGGACCCGGTCGCGGTGGTCGTCATCACCACCTTCGACCTCGACGAGTACGTGCACGGCGCGCTGGCGGCCGGCGCCTCCGGCTTCCTGCTCAAGGACGCCGGACCCGAGCTGCTCGGCGAGGCCGTGCGCGCCGCCACCCGCGGCGACGCCCTCATCTCGCCCAGCATCACCCGCCGGCTGCTGGCGACCTTCGCCGGCACGGGCCGCACGGCGTCTCCCGCCCAGCCGCTCGACGCGCTCACCGAGCGCGAGGAGGAGGTGCTGCTCACCGTCGCCCGGGGCCGCACCAACGCCGAGATCGCCCGCGAGCTCCACATCAGCCTGAGCACCGTGAAGACCCACCTCGGCAGTCTCATGGCCAAACTCGGCGCCCGCAACCGCGTCGAGCTCGCGCTGTGGGCCCACGAGACCGGACGGGTGCGCGACTGAGCCCCACGCGCCCGGCTGCGGCTAGGTCACCCACCACGAGAATTGTGGAACGATCGGTCATCAATCGGTATCGTGGCGGTGTGGGACGCAACCGCCTCTTCGACGAGGCCGACGTGGTGCAACGGGCCACCCACGCCTTTCTGGTCGCTGGCTACGAGGGGACGTCGGTCGGGGAGCTCGTCACGGCCACCGGACTCCACCGCGGCAGCCTCTACCAGGCTTTCGGCAGCAAGCGCGGACTCTTCCTCGCCTGCCTGCGCCACGTCGCCACGGACCGGAGCGGCGACGTGGCCATGGACCTCGTGCTCGTCGCGCTGCTCGAGCTAGCTCCTCGGGATCCCGAGGTCCGTGGCCTGCTCGCGGACCACCTGGACCGACGCGGCGTCACTGCCCACGACCTGGGCGCGAGACTCCTCGCCCGGGCCCTCATCCACCCATCGGAGGACTGACGTGCAGAACAACCTCACCCTCGACAGCAACCGTCTGGTCGTCGAGCCGATCGGGCTGAACAAGCTCTGGGGACTGCGACGCCGGATCGTGGTGCCCACCGATCAGGTGCGCGGGGCGACGTACGACCCTGAGGCCACCCATGCGGGCAAGGGGCTGCGCCTCCCGGGTCTCGCGCTTCCCGGGACGAAGTGGGTCGGTACCTTCCGGAAGGACGGGCAGAAGAGCTACTGGAACGTCCGCGCCGGGGGGCAGACCATCGTCGTGGAGCTCGGTGCGCAAGCGCCGTTCACCCGGCTCTTCCTCACGGTCGACGATGCCCGTGCCGTGGTGGACCGCATCAACGCTGTGGCTTCTGCCTGACACTTGTGCCCCGCCGACGAGCCTCGCGCGCGCCGGACGAGTGCTCCGCCGTCGCGTGCCGAGACCGTGGCAGGCGTCGACCTCGCCCGGGGTCGGCGTGGGGCGACCGGTGCCCTCAGGCAGGCAGGTCGGCGCGTGAGAAGGTCCCCGATCCGCACTTTCGCGGATCAGGGGCCTCCCTGGTGCTGACGACGGGGCTCAGATGTCGTAGTAGCACCGAAACTGCGCTCGTGCTGGTAGCCAATCCATACGGTTTCCGCAGGTAGGAGCCGCATTCTCGCAGATTTCGGGGTCAAGCCTGCCGGTGTCCGAGCGGTCTTTGGAGACGGCGTTCGGGGGAAACTCGGGGGAACGGTATGAAGGCCCGGGCGCCTGCCATGGTCGCCGGCGACCTCGGGGATCGGCGGGTCGGGCTGCTTGCTGCTGCAGAGCCGTGATGCGGTCGAACATCTGGGTGAACTGGGCAGCGTCGTCAATGACTGTCGTCTCCATCTCCGGGGCGATTGCGTGAGTCCGTTCTACAGCGGCGCGGCAATCTTCGACCTCGATGAGCTGCGGCTGCTCGGTAGTCGCCTCCGTCGGTTCAGTGCCAGTCCTCTTCTGCCTCCTCCCGGAGGACGACGGCGAGCCTGCTCCTCAGCGAATCGAGGACGCCGTCACACCAGTGACGCACGCCGGCGACGCCGAGATGCGCTTCCTTCCAGCCTTCGACGAGCATGATCTGCCGATTGATCCGGTCGGACTCGTGGCCCGTCCACGAGCCGCTGGTGAACTCGCCATACAGCGATGATTCGATTCGCCGGTCCTCTGGGAAGGCCGATAGCAAGTAGATCGCTACCTCGTGCATCTCGGGTGCCCCTCCGGCGGTCGAGACCGAAGCGACCGCTCGTGCCCGGTCGAGATCGTCGCCGACCCAGGCGCGGACGTCGTCCACATCGACCAGGCCGCCGAACCAGCCGTCAACCCCCATCGTGAGCTTCCAGGACCCGGCCTGAACGGCAGCCATCACCATGGCCCACACCTCAGGACCGCCTGATTGGACGGCGACCTTGAGGACCGCGCCTTCGTCGGGCGTGTAGAGGCGTAGGACGTCCTGGTTGACAAGCTCCAGTGCGAGCCGCGCCATCTCAGCCGGGTGCGCGCGAGCCGCACGGATGCCGAGTTGGCCCCAAGCCCAGGACTGGCTGCCGAGCGCGGGGAAGGCTGAGCGCAGGCGCAAGAGGGGCAACCAGGTTCTCCCCAGGTCCGAGTCATTGCCTTCCCGGCGATGCAGCGACAGGTTGATGAAGTCCAGCAGCGCGTTGTAGTCCTGCTGGCTCTCCACGCGCGGGACCAGTTCATCGAGCCACCGTGCGAGGTCCGCAGGTGCCATGTCGCGGCGCAACCCGACGAAGTTCTGGACCGCCTCCGCGACCGGCCGGTCCGCCGAGAGCGCATTGGCCCGCAGAAGGGCGGCCTCGGTCGTCGGACCGCGCCCGGTGAGAGCGAGGCGCACGCCAGCGGGCAGCGCTCGGCCGGCGCCCTCGTCGAGGAAGTCGTCGTAGGCGCGTTCGGCGCCCAACTCGACGCGCCCCCACAGATAGCCCACCAGAGCCGACGCACGATCGTCGGCCGCCAGGCGCGCGAGCCGCTCCTCCGCGATCGGGCGATCGCCCGTGAGCCTCGCCAACGTCTTGCCGAACTCGAACGCCGCAGGAATCTCGTCGCCGCCCTCGAGGAGGCCGAAGATCGCAGCGACGGGGTCGCCGAGACGGCCCGTGATCTCCAGGATCCGGTCTTGGAAGTCGTCGGCCTCGAAATCCCAGCCGTGCATGCGCGACACGACCCACAGCTCCTCATCCGGCGTGGGGTCCGGCAAGACCCGTCGCATCGCCTCCAAGCCCGCGCGTTGAGCTGCCGTGTCGACCTCGTCCACGTCGTCGGTCTCAGCCGAGTACTTCTCGACGCGCCCGAACATGTCGCCGAGGTTCTCGAGCTCGAGACGCGCACGCCGCAGTGCGGACCCGTTGAGCCCGACGAGCAGGTTCGTGAGGTGGTCGCGCAGTTGCGCGTGCTCGAGGATCGGGTGAATGGTGGAAATCAGGGCGTCAATTGCAGAGGTGGCCACGTCGTGGTTCTCGTCGTGGGCAAGCGCGGCGAGGAAGTCGAGCGCGGTGGTGCGGTAGGTGTCGACTTCGTCCCAGGTCTCGGGCTGTCCTCGCCCCTCGACGAGCACGCCGCCCTGGAGCTCACCGGCGACCATGATCGACTCGTGGGAGCTCAGCGCCTGCCCGCTGGCCCGAACGGCGAGGGAGCGGACGCGTGCGTCGTCGCTGGCGACGGCCCGACCAAGGTAAGCCAGGCGCTGTGCTGGTTTGGCCGCGGTGGCGGGGAGCATCAAGCCGAATAGCTCGACCCAGTTGCCGGTGGCGTTGTTCGACCAGGTCTCGTTCTCGGCCAGCGCGAGACGCAGCAGTGCGTCGGACGCCTCGTCGAAGGTGTAGCTATGCCACGCGAGCTTGCCCAGCGTCCAGACCAAGCTCCGACGGATCGACGTTTGGCTTCGCAGCTCGTCCTCGTCCGCCTCGGCCAGCATGGTCGCGATCTTGCGACTGACCTCTCGAGGTGCCATGACGGCGAGCTCGGTCAGGAGGTCGGCGGACCCGGCCTGCTCTATCACCTGCAACGACGCGAACGGACCGTCGCCCTCCAGGAGACGCACGACGGCGGAGTGGGTCGGCTCGAACTCGCCAATGTCGGCGGCCCGCCGGAACAAGCGAGTGCTCATGCTCGGCGTTAGCTGGGGGAGCAAGTCGCGCACGATCCGGTCGCTGTACTCCTCCCACGCGGCGGTTGCCAGATGCACCGCCATCGGATGTGGCGTGACGGCGCGGTAGCGACCATGAGTGCTGAGCAAGCCGGCCTGGCTGAGGCTGCGCGCGGCTGACCGCAGATCGTTCGTCGTGAACCCGAAGGTCTGGGCGACCAGCTC
Source organism: Nocardioides sp. Leaf374 (assembly GCF_916862475.1). NCBI lineage: Bacteria > Bacillati > Actinomycetota > Actinomycetes > Propionibacteriales > Nocardioidaceae > Nocardioides > Nocardioides sp. Leaf374. The sequence continues at coordinate 24,469 of NZ_CAKASO010000033.1, read as the reverse complement.
CAGCTCGTTGGCGAGGTCACCGTCGTACCCGATCCTGGAGAACAGCGCCAGCACGCCACAGGCTAAAAAATCCGAGCCCGTCGGCAAGGACTGGCTGACGAACTGCTTGATCGCCTCGGGGGTGACCAGATCCGCGGTGCGCGCGTCCGGATTTTCCGACACCGTTTGCGCCAGGAACAGGGCGAACCCGATGTTGCCCCCCGCGGTCTCGACGAGCACGCGTCGCAGCTCGGGGCCGAGGGTCGGCTGGTTGCGGGCGATGAGAGCGTCCATTGCCTCACCGTTGAAGGGCTCCAGGTCGAAGGTCGGGGCCAGCAGCCCGCCCTGCAGGTCCGGCTCACCGATCGTTATCAAACGGAGGGGACTGTCCAAAGGAATCATCTCGGCCAGGGACTTGTGCTGGTCGCGAGTGAACTCGTCCACGACCACGATGGCGGTGCGACCCTGGGCCACCAGGTGCGCCAGCGTCGCGTACGGGGTGGCATCGGCCTTCAGGTAGACAACGAGATTCTCCATGCCCGAGTCCCGGAAGGTCTCCAGAGTCAACCGGGTCTTGCCGAGGCCGCTGACGCCGGTGAGGCGGAGGTCGACCGTCCGCCCTCCGACGACCAGGACGCGGATGGACTCCTGGATGGCGGTGCGCTCTTCGGACTCGACGAAGGTCGCCGTGTGCCGGTTAGAGGCGGCCCAGCCCTCGAACGTCTGGGTTCCGTGGCCGTTGCCTCCAAGACCGGGCCAGACTGCGAGCGCCGGGAAGGATTCGGCCCAGGCGGCGAGTGAGTCGGCGTGGAGCACCTGTATCGACTCGCTGTCGACCTCGAGGCCGAGCGTCGTTGCTTCCTCGAGGAGCGCCGCGCGGCGCTTGTCCAGCTTTCGAGGAGTCAATGACGCGCCCAGAACTAGGCGGTACTGGCCGCCGCTCCGAAGGATCTCCTGTGCAAACGCGGCGCCTCGAAGCTCCGCCGCACACGCAGCGGGTTTCAGGTCGCCGGCCTTGAACTGCCAGGCGCTGTGCCCGAGCGGGAACCACCGGGTGGCGATCTCGGAGGTCAGCTCGGCGTCGACGCCCTCGTCACTGATGTTGTCGCGATAGCTGGTGCGGAGCGACGCTCCGGCGAGCCCGGCGGCCTGGACCTCCGACGCCAAGAGCCTGTTGACGAACGGGGTGAAGGCGTTGCCAAGGCCCGCCACGCCGTCGGGGGAGACGCTGAACGGCCCGAAGTCCGGAAAGGGCATCAATGACCCCCGTCTCGTGAATCGGAGAGCGTCGCGGCTACGAGCACGGCCGGGCACTTCAGCATGGACAGGAAACCTACAGCCTCGGGTCTCCTGGGGGATGAAACCGTCGACCGACATGAACCCGAGCCGGGCGCGAGACCGACCGTCTTTCGGTGTCCCCCAGCGAAACCTTCGGCCGACCGCCGGCGTGCCACTGACCCGCCCGGCGTCCCATCCGAAGCCAGCCAAGCAGAGCTGAAGTGGGCAAGGTTTGCAGCCCCGGACGACGCGTCACAAGGAGAACGGGTGGTCGTGGTCCACGTCGTCGTCGGCCCAGCCGTACCTGTCGCGTAGCAGCTTCAACACGGCGTCCGCGGGCTGCGGTTCGGGACGAACGCGAAGGTCCCACCAGGTCTGCGCGCTGGACGCGACGGTAGTCAGCATGGCGGCACGCAGCGCGCCGACCGTGAACCGGCGTGCTGCGATGGGGTCACCCTGAGGTTCCGGTTCCATGAACTGCTCAACCAGCGCTTGGGCCTCGGCCGGTGACGCCGGCATGGTGAAGCGGTGTCGCGCATTCTTTGCGACGACGTGGACGGCGATGAGCAGCTGCCAGTCCTTCCAGCCCTCGGCGCGCAACTCAGTGAGGACTTCGCTGAAGCCGGCATCGCTCCGCAGCGCGTCGAGAGTGGGGCGCATGCGTGGCGGCAGGTCGTCGTAGCGGTGCTGGATCTCGGTGAGGCTGTGCTCGTGGGTGTACCCCGGGCCGGGGGAGGTGGGTGCCCCCAGTTCAGGGTGGGCTTCCCTGGTGGCGTCGGTTGCCGAGGTCAGAGGCTCTGCGCTATGGGGGCGAGCGTCGAAGTTCTCCTCGGCGACGACCGAGTGCCACAAGGTGTCGTAGGGGACACCGAAGGCAAGGTTGGTCAACAGGTTGTCCTCGAGGGCTTCTACGACGAGGTCTTGCAGGTCCTGCTCTGCGCGGGTGGAGACGCCGACGATGGCCGCCGTCACGACGGCCAAGGTGTCGCGGGCGAGGTCACTGGCCGCCTCCTGACTGATGGTGGCCATGGCCGGCAGTGACACGCGCAGGCGGGCGTCGTGGGGCGTGGAGTCCATGTCAGCGACATCGAGATTGGCGCCGGCCGGGAGGGCAGTGACGTACAGCGTTCGTTCCATGGGCAGCAGCCCCAGGTCGTGTCCGGCGAGGCTCGCCAGGACGATTTGCAGGGCTGCGGCGACGCGTTCACCGACGGCGACGTCTGCGTACTGGTTGCGGAACCGCACGGACCAGGTCGTGCCGAGGCAGTCGAATCTGACCTGGCGGATGGCGGTGGTGTCGTTGAAGGGAGGCCGCCCCAGGTCTTCGACCGCCCGAGCGAGGTGCTCGTCGAGGTCGATGTCCTCGAACCAGGCAGGCGCGCCGCCGCTGGCGACCGCAAAAAGGTCGTCGACCGCCTCGCCGATTCCTCCGACGGCCATGAGGCTCTCGATGTGGCTCTCGTACGGTTCACCGATCGACCGCGCCAGCGCACGGATCTGGGTGAGCTCGAAGAACGCGCCGGACAGCCAGCCGTGTTCGTCGAGGTTCATCGGCTGTTCCGCGAGCAGCCGATGCGACACCAGCGCATCTACGTTCAGGTGAGTGGCGCTGCACCATGAACCTTGGTGGTAGTCGGCGTACGCGGCGTACGACAGCCCGACGGAGTGGCGTGCGGGGCCGGTGCCAGAAACGAGGTAGGACGCGGCGAGGGCGTACTGCTTCGAGGCCATGTACAACCCCAGGTCGCGGTACGAGATCGACGTGGCCAGCGTCGCCTCGACGAGCTCGTGGTGTGCCTCCCCGCTGAACAGCCCGTTGCGGGCTTGGTGTAGGTACTTCAGCGCCGGCACCAGCCTGTCGGCAGAGACCAGCGTCTGTACTCGGTCCAAGGCAGTGTTGGCGGCGGCGGCGTCACCGTTGGTGGTGGCGATGCGGGCGTCGATGGCCGCGACGACGTCGTCGTAGTGCGGGGCGTCGATGAGGGAAGGGGAGTAGAGGTTCAATACCTGGGCGATCATGTCCACCGGGAACAGGGGCGCATCATCCATGACCTGGGTCAGCTGGTGGAACGCCTCTAGCGCGCCGGTCGGGTCGACGAGGGGTACGTCGATCCGTCCCAACTCGCCGACGTGGAAGGCTTCCATGCGCTCGTGTGCGCTCACATCAGTGGTGTCGTCGTCGATGGCGTACTCGGCGCCAGCTTCCTCGGCGGCGACGCCGTCGGGTTGAAGCCGCAGCCAGCCGAGGGTGTCGAGCAGCACGCACGTCGCGCCGGGTGGAGGGTCGAGCTCAAGGAGCTCAGCGGCGCGCGCCTGCAGCCCAGAGTTCCATGCCCGCAACGCGTGAACGGAGTGGGACGTCAGGCCGCGCCCGGCGGCGCCGACGACGTACATCAGGACCAAGGCGGCGTCCGAGAGGTGCTGACCGTCCCCGGCCGATAATGCGTCCTCGAAGTACTCGGCTGCCCGATCGTCGACCGGGGTGAGGTCGCCCAGCCCCCGTACGTGCGCGACGATCAGCTCGTAGAGAGCCCGTCGGCGCAGCAGCTCGGGGCGGTCCTCATCGAGAGCGCTTTCGAGACGGTCGAGCCAGAACGAGATGTCCGCGCGGCCCTGACGGTAGTAGGTCGCGAAGTGCAGACAACCAGCGAGGTCGATCAGCCGGCCCATCGTGTCCACCGAATCGGTGTCAGAGCGCCACCGGGCGAGATCCTCCTCGTACCAGCCGGGCCGGTCCTCGGGCGCCGGAAGGATGCGGGCAGGTAGGTGCAGGTAGCTCTCGGCGATCCAGTAGCTAGCGTTCTCGGCGAGCTGCTCTGTAATCGCTGCGCCGTCGAACACGATCAGCCTCACTTGGTGCTCGGCGCGTGCCCACTCTTCGAGGGTGTGCCGGTGCGCAACCGGCATGTCGGCCTCGCAGTAGTACACGACGTGGTCGACGTCCGTCCCCGAGTCGAGGATTTTCGTGACGTCAGCGCGGACCTTGCCCCGCACGTCGTCCTGCTGGAGCGTGCACGCGAACGCCACCATCGCACGGTCCGGGATGCCGAGCCGCCGCCCGGCTGGCCGGACCTGGCCAGGCAGTTGCGTCGGGAACGTCTCGAAGTCGCGGCCCTGGTCGCCGCCGCTGGCCACCGGTCCCGTTGCCGGCAGCAGGTTCCGCGTCGCGGTCGCACGTGCGAGCGTCCTCGTCGTGGTCTCAAACTCGTGCTGGCCGTTGCGGGCACGCAACTGAGACAGGGCAAACCTGACCTCGTGACGCACCTGCTCGACGTTGTCGCTCACCGCGCCGTCACCCGCATCGGCCTCGGTGCCCCCGCGTTCGGTCATGTCGTGAAGGTACGTGGCGCCTCCGACATGACGAGCCTGAGCTTGCTCGTGTCCCGCGGGACGACGGCCAAGGCACGTCGTCCAACCGACCCGGGAGGTGAGACCCATCACGTCTCGAGTGGGGTTGATTGCTCAGCTGGACTTGACCTGCGGATCGATCTTCTTCGAAATGCTGCTCATCCTCATGGACTCAAACAGGAGCGGCATCAAACCTGGGGCGCTTCATCAACACCCCCGGCTCACGAGCACGGGCCACAGCCACCACATCGTCGCGGAACTCTTGCGGGTAGGGAGCAGGCATAGCGACATCCTCTCTTCCGGCGCCGAGCACCAGAAGTCAGTTGTCACCTACACCTGCATCACGCCCCTGCTTCTCGGCCGCAGGCGAGCCCCCGTCAGCCAGCCACCAACTGCATCAGAGTGGTGTAGTCGGTGACAACGTCGTACTTCACATTCCCCCCTGACGTGTTGAGCCGGGCGAAGAACTTGCGCGCACAGTCGATCTTGGCCTCCTCGACGCCCTTGAGCTGAAGGGTCGACATTGAGCCCTTGGTCTCAGCGACGAAGCAGACGTGCTTGACGGTGCCATCCGTGAAGGCGATCGCCCAGTCAGGGTTGTAGTCGCCAACGGGCGTGGGGATGAAGAACCCGCGCGGGAGCTTCGCGTAGACGGCCACCTCGGAGCTGGTGTCGAGCTCCGTTACGAAATCACGCTCGACCTTTGAGTCGGTTACGACGTAGTCGTACACGCTCTTTGTGAGCTTCTGGCCGGCCTTGGCGAAGTCCTTTGCGGTCTGATTCTGCGTAAAGATCGCCGCGTCGAATCGGTCGTCGAGGGTGTCGTAGCTTAGGTGCTCGACGATGACGGTTGCCTTTTGCTCGTTGATGAGGCGCGCCGCTTCAGTGATGAACTGCTCGGGATTGAGGCGGAACTTGGCGAAGACGTCCGCCCGGATCTGGGTCAGGATCGCTGCTGCTGTCTTCCTGGTGAGCTGAGTCTTCTCTGTGATCTCGCCGAGGAGGTCGTACTTCACCTGGCTTCCCGCTGTGACTGTCTCGGTCTGGGTCGTCGTGCGCGACACCGTGAAGCCGCCGCCCGAGCTCAGGTCCTCGACCTCCATCTGCTCTCGCTGCTGCCCGGACTGAACGACGTACTGCATCGCGGCGACGTTGAGGTGCTTGTCGATTGCGCGGATGCACTTGGTGATCAACTCGGTCGAGTCGAACTCGACTTGATAGACCGCCTTGTGGTTGATCCTGCCCCAGAGGGCTTGGAACTCCTTCTTGTGGAAGTTCTCCTCATTGAGTGGGATCCGTTTTGGCTTCCTGTCGTTGGTGATCGCCGGGACATCGATGTAGAGCATGTCCACCAGTGGCCAGACGAAGTCAATGACCGACTTGAGCACCCCGGAGGTCGGCTCCGGCAGCGTGCCAGCTTCGCGGGCCGTCTTGTAGGCATCCGAGACGGTGTCGTCCTCATTGAGGTAGTCGTTCCTAACCAGGTACTTGTACAGCGCCTCAGCAACCTGCGACTCGACAACCACTTCGCCAGACTCGGTCTTGATTGTCTTCCCGACGAAGAACTTGACGCTGGCCTTGCGCGGGCGGGCCGCGAGCGACTCTGCGATTTCCTTCTGAAGGCCGGTGACGAAGTCGGTGTATGACTCGTCGGTTACGACCGTCAACTCGTTGATCTCGTGAACCGTGACGGGATTGTCCATCCTTTCTCCATGCTGGTCGACCGACAGTCGGAGGCCCCGTCCGATCTCCTGTCGACGCGAGATCGTGTTGTCGCTCTTCTTCAGCATCCCCATGATGAAGACGTTGGGGTTGTCCCAACCTTCACGCAGGGCCGAGTGCGAGAACAGGAACCGCACGGGCTCGGTGAAGGACAGCAAGCGCTCCTTGTCCTTCAGGATCAGGTCGTATGCGTCTGCATCGGTCGACTGTCCGGCGTCGTCCCCTCGGGCGGCGACCTTGGGGTCAATTAGACGCGCGGTCTTCTTGTCGATAGAGAAGTACCCCTGATGCACCTTCCGGACCGGATCGCGGTTCAGGTAGTCGCGGTAGGCGGATGTCGCTTCGTCGAGTTCCAGTTCGCTCGTGACGTCTTCGACGATGAGGGTGTATTCCTCCTCGAAGACTCTGGCGTAGTCGCCGAGAGTGTCCTCACGGTCGTAGTCGCGGTATTTTGCGACCTCGTCGATGAAGAAGAGCGACAGAACCTTCACGCCTTGGGTGAAGAGCTGGCGCTCCTTGTCGATGTGAGCGCGGATCACCTCGCGGATCTGGATCCGCCGCTTGGTCTCCTCGGTCGCGTCACGATCGGCGAGCTGTCCGGCAACGACGACATCTCCGTTACTGAGGGTGAGGGTGTCGTCCACCGCACTGATGTCGGTGACAAAGAGATCCTTGTAAGCCTCCATCTCATTGGATAGGTCGTGGAGACGACTGCCGCGCTGGAGACGCTTGATCTGGCGCTTGATCACGCCGCCTGCGGTGGCCACTTCCATCTCCACGCGGGCCGTGGGGAGTTGGCCCTTCTTGACCTCGATGGCATCCAGGTAGAGGTACGCGGAGAGCCCGTTGAGGCCCCTAACGGTGATGCCGCGAACGGCGATCTTCTTGACGAGCTTCTGGTTGTACGCATCCAGCGCGTCCAGCCGATGCACCTTGGTGTGCTCGACCTTGTGGGTGGCGGAGTACCGCAGAATGGCCAGCGCGTTGAATCGGGACAGGGCCTCCAGGGACTTCGCAGCGCCGATCTTCTGCGGCTCGTCAATGATGACGATGGGCCGATTGGCGCTGATCACGTCGATGGGCCGACGTGACTGGAAGTCGTCAAGGACGTCGTAGATGCGACGGTTGTCCTTCCCGGTGGCATTGAAGGCTTGGATGTTGATGATCATGACCTGCACGCCTGCATCGGAGCTGAAGCGCTCGATCTCATGCAGCTGGGAAGAGTTGTAGATGAACGAGCGAGGCTTGCGGCCGTAGATCTCCTGGAAGTGCTCAGCCGTGATGTCGAAGGTCTTCTTGACACCTTCGCGGATCGCGACAGAGGGCACGACGATGATGAACTTCGACCATCCGTACCGCTTGTTCAGCTCCATGATCGTCTTGATGTAGACGTAGGTCTTCCCGGTGCCGGTTTCCATCTCGATGTCGAGGTTGGGCGAGTCAGGCGCAGCCTTGCTGTCAGCGACCTTCGTGGATAGTGGCAGGTTCCGCGACTGCTGAACGTGATGGAGGTTGGTGAGCAGTTGGGCGGGGGTTAAAAGGATCTCTGCGTTGCGGAGCCCTGCGTCGGCGGACGCGTCATCAAGGCGCGCCAAGCGGCGTCCTGGATCGATTCGGTACGAGACGCCATCTACCTTCGGCTGACCGGCAAAGACGTTCACGACTGCGTCGACGGCGTCCGTCTGGTACTGCTGAACCTTGAACTGAAGCTTCATGAGTGGGTCACATCGTCGCGATCGTCGTGTTGGGGCTCAGCTGCTTGAGCAGCTGTTCGGCGTTGATCCGCGCGGCGTCAGTCTCGAACGCAGCGTCTCGAAATAGCGCATGAAGCGGTTGGGGGCCCGCGATCGACCTCAACATCTCCTGGCTCACCTTCCGCGCGAAGCAGGCGATCACGGCCCCATCAGCGACGTCGAAGATCACGGTGCCGTCAACATTGAGCTCGACAACGGGGGAGGCGGGATCGACCCCAAGGTCCAAGAGGGCGTCGAACAGCAGGTCGTCGTCGGTGCGATCTGGCTTCACGGTTGCCTGAAGCTCCAGGAGGGACTCCTGGGTCACTTCGTCCGGAGTCCTCCGAACGTCGGCGCGCGTGCTGCTGTCCAAGCGGAGCGCCCGGAAGCCGATGTCGCCAGTGAAGCCTTTTGCCTTTAGAGCCGACCCTGCGCGCCGCACACGTTCGCGGCCGATCGCCGCGATGGTGCTGAACCCTTCGGCAGCCGCGGGGGTGCCGGCACCACACGGCTCATCAAGCTGAACCATGATGAAACGCCGCTGGCCGCCGTCCGCGGCGTTCTGCCGGAGCACAGCTTCGGCCGTGGCACACGAGCCTGCAAAGAAGTCCAGCACCAGATCATCCGGCCCCGTGGCGACCGAAATTAGGGTCTCAAGCAGCCCGACCGGCTTGGGAGTGTCGAACAGGCGACCCATGCCGAGAGCTTCGAGGTCGGCCTGCCCCGTCATCGTCGATGGCCCGATGACGATGTCCTTCATGGTCATCCCGTCGACGTCCCGGATCTTGGTCCGGATCCGAAGCCTTCCGTTCGTGGTGTCGAACTCAAGATCTTCATGGTCGGCGAGGATCTTCGCCCGGCTCCAGCGCCAGGCATGCCAATTCAATCCCGGGCGTGAGTTGGGGTGGGGCATCGCGGTGATGAAGCCCGGGTACGTCGTCTCGTCATCAAGGTCGCTGACGCGGACCTCGCCGCTGTCCGAGTTGTAGTGGATGCGGAACACCATCGTCGGAGCAGTGCGCTCGTTGAACTTCGAGTTCGTGTTGTAGAGCTCATTCTTCGTGACGTAGGGCCCCTTTGCGTCCTCCTTGAGCGCATACGCGGCACCCTTGTAGACGTCGGGCATGAGCTTGCGGAACGCCGCCCCGGAGCCCCGAAACTGATTGACCGCCTGGGCGTCCCTGGCAAAGCACAAGATGTATTCGTGAGTGCCAGCTGGGCCACCGTCAGAGATCTGTCGGCCCTTCAAGTTGCTCACCCAGGTGATGGTTGCGACGAAGTTGTTAGGTCCGTACAGCTCGCTCAGGAGCATCTTGAGTTGAGCGACCTCGTTGCCGTCGATGCTGACGAAGCCGACCCCGTCCTCGGTGAGCAGCGAGCGCGCCACCTTCAAACGCGCATACATCATGCTGAGCCACGCCGAGTGGAAGCGACCGCCAGTCTCGGACGTCGCAACGAGGCGCGCGCCAGCTTCGTCGACCTGACCGGACTGCTTCAGGTAGTCGTCCCGCGAATCTGCGAAGTCGTCCGCATACAGGAAGTCGTTGCCGGTGTTGTAGGGCGGGTCGATGTAGATCATCTTCACCTGCCCAAGGAGCGGCTCCTGCAGCAGCTTGAGCGTGTCCAGGTTGTCGCCCTCGATGTAGAGGTTCCTCGTGGTGTCGAAGTCGACGGACTCAGCTCGGATCGGTCGGAGGGAGCGCGCAGTGGGAGAGTTCGAGAGGAGAAGAGCCTCCCTCTTCCCAGGCCAGTCCAGTCGATAGCGCTCTTGAGTTCCCTCAACCAGTTGGCCACTGAACTCTTGGCGAAGGACATCCCAGTCGACGGCACGCGTGGCCGCACCGTCGGCTGACCGAACCTCCGTGACAGCGTGAGGGAAGCGCTCTGCCAGATAGTCGAGGTTGTCGGAGAGAGCGTCGAACGAGGTGAGATTGAGCCTGGACAAGTCAGATCACCTTGACGTCGGTGGCAGGGGACAGTTCGCGGAAGATCTGCTCGGCGTTGATCCGTGCGGCATCAGAGGAGAAGCCCGAGTCGCGGAACACGGCGCGCAGCGGTTCCTGTTGGGCGAGTGCGCGAACCAGGTCAGGGGAGATGTCACCTTCGAAGCAGGCGACCAGTGCGCCGTCATCGACGACGAACAACTCGTGGCCTTCCAGATGCCGCACTGCAACCGGCATCGATGGGTCGAGGCCCCAGCTGAGGAAGACCTCGAACAAGATGTCTTCGCCGGTGCGGTCCGGCTTCAGACTGTTCTGGAGTTCCATTAGCGAATCTTGAGGGATCGCATCCGGTGTGCGCTCGACCGCAGCGAGGTTGGTGGTGTCCACCCGCAGGGATCGGAACCCGACGTCGAGATCGGCACCCAGCATTCCAGCCGCCTCCTTCACTTGTGCACCGGCGCGGCGCAACCGTTCACGGGCGACGCTGGCGATGGTGTCGTAGTGCGGGTGGTCAACCGCCTCGTCGAGCTGGACGAGGATGTATCGGCGACGTCCGCCATCTGCTGCGTTGAGGTCCATGACGGCGTGGCCAGTGGAGCCAGAGCCGGCAAAAAAGTCGAGGACTACTGCGTTCGGGTTGTCTCTCGTGATCGCGCCGAACCAACGGGCCAGGACGGCTGTGTCCTTGGGGTAGTCGAAGACATCGGCGCCCAGCAAATCATCGAGCTTCTTGGTGCCCGGCATGCGTGCCTGCGTGAAGGTTGGGTAGGGAACGCGGTCACCTTGCTCTGCCAGGAACCGCTTGAGGCGTGGCGAGGTTGTCTCATCAGGCCCGAAGAGAACACGTCCCTGATTGATCAGTTCGTCCATCGTCTCGCGCGAGTAGCGCCAGCCATTCGTCGGCGTCCGAATGGCCTTTCCGGTCTTCGGATGCGCCATCTCGTACATGAGGTTCGGGCGCGGGTTTGGGCTCGTCATGTTGTCCGCTTGGAAAACGCGACCTTCGCCGTCGATCTGGTCATATCGGAAGACAGCTGGCTCCAATTCAGCCTTGATCGCCCTGACTCCACGCCGAAAGATCGACGTTGCCTTCGCGGGGTCTCCCCCCGCCTGCTGCCAGGCCTGGCGAGCGACCGCTTCAACTTTCTCAATCCCAGGTTTGGGCTCTTTCCAGCGCGTGTCGAGAGAACGAAGCAGACGCTCGTTCTTGGCGTAGATGAGCATGTAGTCCACGCCACCCGCGGTGTAGCGCGCGTCGTTCTTTCCGCTGCCCTGCCACGTCACATTCGCGATGAAGTTCTCAGAGCCGAAGACCTGGTCGAGGACCAGGCGGAGGTTGCCATGCTCGTGGTCACCGATCGCGGCGATGATGACCCCGTCGTCGGTCAGCAAGCCACGCGCCAACTTCAGCCGGGAGTACATCATGCTGAGCCAGGCGGAGTGGAAGCGGCCGTTTGCCTCCGTGTTGGTGACAAGGCGGTCACCCGTTTCCGACTTCTGACCGGAGCGGGCAAGGTAGTCGGCGCTCGACTCAGCGAAGTCGTCCTCGTAGACGAAGTCGTTCCCGGTGTTGTACGGCGGGTCGATGTAGATGAGCTTGACCTTGCCGAGATACGACTCCTGAAGGAGCTTCAGCGCGTCGAGGTTGTCGCCTTCGATGAAGAGGTTCTTTGTGGCGTCGAAGTCGACGGACTCGTCGCGCATCGGGCGCAAGGTCTTGGCGATTGGAGCGTTCGCTGTGAAGGCCGCTGCACGCTTACCCGGCCAGTCGAGCTGGTAGCGCTCCTGAGGCCCTTCGACGACGTGATCCGAGAGCTCCTGCCGAAGCAGGTCGAAGTCGATCGCCTTGGACGGGTTACCTTCCGCATCCAGGGTCTCCGTGACGACCGATGGGAACACCTCAGCGAGCCTGTCGATGTTGGCCTGCGTCAGGTCCGGGGACGTCATTCGTAGCTTCTCCACTGCTGCCCTGTCTCTACTTTAACTCGTCTAGTTCTGCTTGCTTCGCCTTGAGCTCGCGTCGGATGTCGATCTTGCGGTTGAGCTGCGGCTCGGTGCGCAGCCGCCGTGTCAACGTTCCGATCTCACGCTCCAGCTGGGTGGCGCGGGCCATTCTCTCGATGGCCCCCGACAGTTCCTCGCCCGGGCGTCCGGTGACGGCCAAGAGCGAAGTCAGGATCGCTTCGTAGAGGCCCTGGAGGTTTAGCGCAGGCGGAAGGTCGCGACGCTCGTTTGTCGTCGCTTGCCAGTCGCTGCGGAAGTATGAACTGAGCTTCGGCCCCCGGAGCCCGGACCCCTTGCGAGCCGCTGCTACCTGGACCTCTCCAGACGGTCGGGTCAGCTCGAAGATGATCGGCGATGGAATGGCCGTGTCGATTGCTTTCAGCACGCTGTCCGTCAGTTCCGTGCTCTTGAGATCGACCTCGAACACCTGGAACTCTTCGACTTGCTCGGCAGGAGCAAGACGAACCGACTCCTCACCGATCTTGTAGGCCCACCGGACCCGCAAGACGTCATCGACAAATTGCTGCTTGAGTTTCGCACTCGCCCCCGCTTCGGCGTACAGGCGCTCCTTCGGGACATTGCGGTCCACACGGCCACGGTCAGGCCATCTGTACAGCGCAGCGGTCATTAACCCGCACCCCCGGTTGGGACGATGGCGATGAAGGCAACGAGCTCGAAGTCGTCGAGGCCGGTGAACGTCTGCGTAAGGGCGGTCGTCTTGCCACCTGAGAAGAGGCTGTCGATGTCACGCTCCTCAGTGACGTCGATGAGCGATCGAATGGCTTGCGTGAGGAGGTCTGAGTACGCCGACATGTCAGTGCCCTCGTGGGTCGCTGCGTTGAAGACGTGGTATGCGGCAGGCACAGGCTCGGACACTCCGTGGCAACTGCTCCTGATCAGGTCAAGCACATGCTTGACCTCGGTGTGGTCGGTGATGACCCGACCATCCTCGTCGAGGTAGACCAAGTAGTAGGGGTGGAGTCGGTTGTGACGGTTGATGTCGACCGACTGGTCGACGTTGCGCAGGGCGAAGATGGCCCCTGGCTTGAGCCCCTTCGCGGGGTCGGCTGGTACGGCGGCGTGGAGGCCTTTGGGAGCCGACCCGAGATCGCCGTACTCCTGGACGTACGCAAGGAGGTCCATGCGGAAGTCGTTGAGCCCCAGGTCCGTGATGGACACCCCGGTGCGAACGTCCTCGAGTTCGATGACCTCGTCCTGGAGCTTGCGAAGTTGCTCCCGCCGAAAGGCGGTCTCGCTGCTCTCCTGAGTCAGGACGTTGTCATCTGCAGTGGCCGCGAGGTCGGCGATCACCATGCGGTTCTCGACGCGCTCCTTGAGGTTGATGTACTCATCGAGGGAGATGTCGGGCCAGAAGTTGACGAGTTGGATTGTGGCGTTGGTGGACCCGATGCGGTCGATGCGCCCGAAGCGCTGGACGATGCGCACGGGATTCCAGTGGATGTCGTAGTTGATCAGGTAGTCGCAGTCCTGCAGGTTCTGTCCCTCGGAGATGCAGTCAGTGCCGATCAGCACGTCGATCTCGCGGGTCTCCTTCGGCATCACCAGCGCCTTGTCCTTCGACCTCGGCGAGAAGAGCGTAAGGATCTCCTGGAAGTCGAATCCCTTCCCAAGCGAGGTGCCGTTGGACGTACCCGTGACCACGCCTAGCTCAAGACCAGCCCGGGTTAGGACGGGTGTGAGCTCGCGATAGAGATAGTTGGCCGTATCCGCGAACGCCGAGAAGATGAGGACCTTTCTGTTTCCTTCATTAAGGGGCTCCCGGACCTTCGCCTCGACCTGACTGATGAGACGTTGGAGCTTCGCATCGTGTCGAGGACTGATCCTCTCCATCTCCTCGATGAGCTCCTGCAACGTCTCACGGTCGTTCCAGAGGTCGCGGCGCCACGAGACCGTGTCCATGTCGGCGAGTTCGACTTGGAACTTGCGCCCCACGCTGCCGGACTCGGGGATCGCGAAGTCGTCGTCCTCTGCTCCGATGTCTCCGAACGCCGTAGCGGGGTCTTCGAGGGCCTTGTCATGGTTGTCGAGTGCTGTTAGGGCGGCGTCAACGGCACCGTGAACCTTCCTGAGCGTTATCCGAAAGGCCTCGACTGAGCTTTCCAGGCGCTTGAGCAGGTTGACGGTCATGAGCTTTTGGATGCCCCGCTCGCGGCCGGCGTGGTCGAGGTTGCCGCGCGCGGTTCCACCGCTGACGTTGTAGAGATCGACGTACTTCTGCAGTTTGCTCGGGAAGACGTATGCCAGCGGCGCATACACCGCCAGGGTCAGCACCTGGAGCTGCTCGAAGATCTCGTTGAACGCCGGGGCGTTGTCCAAGTCGGTGAGCGGCTCGCGCAGCGACAGGGGCGGCCGACGGCTGGGAAAGACTCCGATGTCCGCTGTGTCGTAGAACGCCTGAATGTGCTTCCGCGACCGTGCGATGGTGACTGCGTCAAGGAGCTCAAAGAAGTCGAAGTCCAACATCGAGAGAATCGAGTTAGTGGTGCGCTCCTCCGGCGGCAGGGTCGACCACTTGGTGAAAGCCAGCTGCGCCTGCCGGAAGGCCTGCTCGACACTGGTCGCAATGTCGAGCTTCGAGGACAAGTTGTCTGACTCGCCTTCATACGCGAGTGCGAGCTGGTTCTTCAGGTCCAGGAATCGGTTGTTGACCGGCGTTGCTGACAGCATCAGCACCTTCGTCTTCACGCCCTGTTGAATGACCTGACGCATGAGTCGTTGGTAGCGAGACTCCTTCTCCTCCGCGTAGTCGGCATTGCGGAAGTTGTGAGACTCGTCGATGACGACCAGGTCGTAGTTGCCCCAGTTGAGCCGGTCGAGGCGGATCTGGCCAGCGTACCCGCTCGAGCGACTCAAGTCAGTATGGGCGAGAACGTCGAAATTGAGCCGGTCCTTGGCGAGGATGTTCGTGGTCAGATTGGTGTTGTACGTCGTCCAGTTGTCTTCAAGCTTCTTGGGCGCGAGGACCAGCACCGACTTGTTCCGGAGCTCGTAGTACTTGATGACCGCGAGAGCTGTGAAGGTCTTTCCGAGGCCCACGCTGTCGGCCAGGATGCACCCGTTGAAGGTCTCCAACTTATTGATGATGCCGGTCGCCGCGTCCCTCTGGAAGTTGTAGAGCCGGTTCCAGATCTCGGTGTCCTTATAGCCCGTCAGGTCGTTGGGCAAAACGTCCTCACTCACCTCGTCCAAGAACTCGGCGAAGAGGTTGTAGAGGATCAGGAAGTAGATCCGCTCGGGGCTGTTCTCTGCGTAGACCGATGCGATGTGCTCGTGAACGAGATCTGTGACGTCCTGGACCTGTTGGGGGCTGCTCCAGACCACATCGAACGTCTGAAGATACGCGGCAGTCAGCGGCGCCTCATCGATCTTGTTGACGAGGTTCGAAACGGCATCACCCCGCTCGTAGCCCAAATCGGAGCTGGTGAAGCCCTGCAACGGCATGTACGCGACTCGGTCGTCGACCACCGCGAACTGCTGCATCGGCGCTCCGGTCGTGTTCGACTTGAACCTGACCTTCGCCTTGATCCACTCGGCGCACTCCCGTGCGATTGCCCGCTGAGTCAGCCTGTTGCGCAACCGAATTTCGAACTCGGAGCCATACAGGCTTGACTCGCGCTTGGCCTGCGGGATGTAGAACTCGCGGCGCTCCTTCTTGAGCTTGTCGGTGGCCTGGCGGGCCACGAACGTCGGTGCGGTGAAGATGAACTCCAGGGCCTCGACGTGCTCCAGTTCCTTGCGCAGCGCCTCGAACGCATAGATCGAGAATGCCGAGGCTGCGATCCTGACCTTCGAGCCTCGTCCGATCGTGGCCCTAAGGTCGTCGCCAAGCAGGCGGTTGACGTTGTCGAGGATCTCCATCGGTCACTCTGCTCCGGCCGTGTCGGCGCTGCCGGCCCGGACCCACGCATCCACTTCGGAAACCTGGAACTTCCATAGGCGTCCGACCCGGTGAGCAGGCATGCCCTTCGTTGCGATCCAGCTGTAGACGCTGTCCTTCGTGACGCCGAGATGTTCGGCGATCGCGTCAGCAGACACCCAGGGCTCGGTCACAGGGCTCACGTTAACGGGATCAAGCCGGGTCTTTGCCGGTTTGGGGCAACCGCGCACCGTCAGTGCGCCAAACTCGGGCCATGGCCGCCCCTTCGTTCTCATTAGCCGCCCCGCCGCTGCAGACATCGCTCGACCGCTTCGTCGCGATGCTGCGCATGCCACGCGACCTGCTCGCCATCCATCCGCGGTCGAAAGGCAACTCGGGCAAGGCCGCAGCGCTCAACCCCGCCTTGGTGCTTGGGACGATCTCGGCCTTTGAGGGTTTCGTCGAGGACTTCATCGCGGTGGGTCTCGCCAAGCAGGGCGCAACGATGGGGGAGATTGCGAACGAGATCGGCAAGTGGAACAACCCTGACCTTCGAGATTTCTCGACTCGCGTCGAGGCCGTGTTCGGCGGACCAGGCAAGAGCGTTGCAGGTCGCAAGATCCGCATGAACATCAACACGCGCGCCGGTCACAGCACGTGGGCCGAACGAGAGGTCGACTGGGCTGACGTTCTGCTGGACGCGTCGTCGTGGATGCAGGTGCGCCATGCTCTGACTCACGGCCTCGTTCCCTCGTGGAGCGACGTCCGGTGGCCACCGCCCTTGAGGAAGGACCCGAAGCGGCCACCCGCCTCCCGGGTTCTGCGCAAGTCCGGCAATGGCCATACTCTCGTACTGCAGAACGCCCTGAACTGCTGCCGCATTTACACTTTGGGGGCACAGCACATTGCAGACAGCGCCGCTGCCTGGCTCGGTGAAACGCTGGACTGGTCGAAATTTCCCGAGTTCAAGCTCAAGAAGTAACGGTCCCGCCCCATGGAGTTCCGTTCGCAGGCCCGTCCCGTTCGCGGCGGGGATCCTCGAGCGCAGCTCCGAAGGAGCCTTGCGATGGTTTGTGGCCGTCGGTGCCTGCTGGCCGGAGGGCTCGGATTGGGCTCGGTTTGATTCGCAACCTCCCGCAAAGGCGTCCTGCCGTTGTGAAGGCGAAACAGCTGCATCGTCGTAGGTCAGCGGCCAGTTTGGTCCGACGTGAGCGGCCAATCGCAAGCGATCGCACTCGCGCTCAGGCCCCTCGACCTGTTCCCGAAGACGCACCACGTTGAGTGTGCCGCACTCGTCCGGGTGCTCGCGCCCTGATGCTCCCCGACGTGGGTGCACTGGGTACGCACAAGGATGAGAAACGGCGCCTGACGCTGGAAGACGTTGAGAGACGTTTTCGCAGGTCCGACGCCGTTTCAGGCATCTAGCCGCAGGTCAGCTAGACCCCCGACTTAAATGTCGTAGTAGAGCTCGAACTCGTGCGGGTGCGGGCGCATCTGCACGGGCATGATCTCGTTCTGGCGCTTGTAGTCGATCCAGGTCTCGATCAGGTCGGGCGTGAACACGTTGCCGGCCGTCAGGAACTCGTGGTCGGCCTCGAGGGAGTCGAGGACGGCGTTGAGCGAGGTCGGGACCTGGTCGATGTCGGCCATCTCGTCCGGCGGCAGCTCGTAGATGTCCTTGTCGATGGGCGACGGCGGCTCCATCTTGTTCTTGATGCCGTCGAGGCCGGCCAGCAGCAGCGCCGAGAAGGCGAGGTAGGGGTTGGCCGACGGGTCGGGGCAGCGGAACTCGATGCGCTTGGCCTTGGGGTTGGACCCTGTGATCGGGATGCGCACGCAGGCCGAGCGGTTGCGCTGGGAGTAGACCAGCGAGATCGGGGCCTCGAAGCCGGGCACCAGGCGGTGGTAGGAGTTCACCGTGGGGTTGGTGAAGGCCAGCAGCGAGGGCGCGTGCTTGAGGATGCCGCCGATGTAGTGGCGGGCCATGTCGGAGAGGCCGCCGTAGCCGGTCTCGTCGTAGAACAGGGGCGAGCCCTCGTTCCAGATCGACTGGTGCACGTGCATGCCCGAGCCGTTGTCGCCGAAGATCGGCTTGGGCATGAAGGTCGCGGTCTTGCCGTTGCGCCAGGCGGTGTTCTTGATGATGTACTTGAACTTCATCACGTCGTCGGCGGCCTTGAGCAGCTCGTCGAACTTGTAGTTGATCTCGGCCTGGCCGGCGGTGCCGACCTCGTGGTGGGCGCGCTCGACCTGCAGGCCCGACTTCTCCAGCTCGATGACCATCTCGTCGCGCAGCTCGCCGAAGTGGTCGGTGGGGGCCACGGGGAAGTAGCCGCCCTTGTACTTCACCTTGTAGCCGCGGTTGTCGTTCTCGAACGAGTCACCGGTGTTCCAGGCGCCGGCCGAGGAGTTGATCTCGTAGTAGCCGGCGTTGGCCTTGGTCTCGAAGCGCACGTTGTCGAAGACGTAGAACTCCGCCTCGGGGGCGAAGAACGCGGTGTCGCCGATGCCGGTGGTCTGCAGGTAGGCCATCGCCTTGCGCGCGATGTTGCGCGGGTCGCGGGAGTAGGCCTCGCCGGTGAGCGGGTCGTGGATGAAGAAGTTCACGACCAGGGTCTTGGAAGACCGGAAGGGGTCGATGTAGGCCGTGGTCGGGTCCGGGAACAGCGACATGTCGGACTCGTGGATGGCCTGGAAGCCGCGGATCGAGGAGCCGTCGAAGGACAGGCCGTCCTCGAAGACGGACTGGTCGAACGACGACACCGGCACGGTGAAGTGCTGCATGACACCGGGCAGGTCGCAGAAGCGCACGTCGACCATCTCGACGCGCTCGTCCTTGATATAGGCGAGCAGCTCGTCGCTGTTCTGGAACATTCGTCCTCCTTGGCTGTCCATCTCGTGGGGCAGCCGGCGGTCTGGGAGTGGACAGCCCGGTGCGACGTTGCGCCGGACGGATGCGGCCCACCCTAGGGAGATAGGCGTTTCCTGACCGTATCGGTTGTATGTCGTGCATGTAACAGCAGGCACGCTCAGTGGTCAGGCTCCGGCGGCGGTGCAGGAGCCGCTGGCTAGCCTGGGGGAGTGACCAGCGCCGCCACCGGACCCGCCCCCGCCGTCGACACCGCGACCTGGCCGCGGCGGATGCTCGCGCTGCTGGTCGACTGGGCCGCCTCCACCCTGGTCGTCGTCCTCTTCGTCGGCTTCGAGGACTACTTCGAGGTCGGCAGCAACCTGCAGTCGTGGACCCTGCTGGTCTACGTCGTCGAGGCCACCGTGCTGACCGCCACCGTCGGCGGCTCCTTCGGCCAGGTCGCCACCCGGCTGCGCGTGGTCTCCCTGCCGTACGGCGCACCCGTGCCCCTGCTGCGCAGCCTGGTGCGCCACGTGATGGTCATCCTCGTCATCCCGCCGCTGGTCTTCCGCCCCGACGGGCGCGGCCTGCACGACGTCGTCGCGGGCTCGGCCACCATCACCCTGCAGACCTACCGCGGGATGCTCGCGCGCTGAGCCCGGATCGTGACCTCCGGGGAGGTTTGCCGGGCGCCGGTCGTTGGGACTCTCGAGACAGACCCCCACGACGACACGAAGGGCACCCCATGTCACGCACCACCACCTGGAGCCGCACCCTGCGCCGCTCCGCCGCCGCCGCGGTCGTCCCGCTGGCCCTCGTCTCGCTGAGCGCCTGCGGCAGCGACGAGTCCGCCGACGACACCAGCTCCAGCAGCGCCGACACCGGCAGCGACACCGGCAGCGACTCCGGCTCCGAGAGCGACTCGGGCTCGGAGGGCTCGACCGAGGAGACCCTCGCCGAGGGCGACGAGGTGCCCGCCGACGAGATGGCCGACATCCTCTCCGCCTCCTTCGAGGACGCCACGACCGCCACCTTCACCATGGAGACCGGCGGCTCCGCGGCCATGCAGGCCGAGGGCGAGGCCGACTTCTCCGAGAACCCGTACTCCATGGAGATGCAGATGAACGCCGGCGGCCAGGACCTCACCATGGTCCTGGAGGACAACGTCATCTACATGCAGGGCATCGCCGGCGACGGCTGGGTCAAGATGGACCTCAGCGACCCCAACAACCCCTTCGGCTCGCTGATGACCGAGCAGATGGACCCGCGCACGATGTTCGACTCGATGGAG
The DNA here is from genome assembly GCF_916862475.1 of Nocardioides sp. Leaf374. Lineage (NCBI taxonomy): Bacteria > Bacillati > Actinomycetota > Actinomycetes > Propionibacteriales > Nocardioidaceae > Nocardioides > Nocardioides sp. Leaf374. Next base: position 4,443 of record NZ_CAKASO010000033.1, on the reverse strand, counting down.
AAGGGCATCCAGTCCGCCACCTTCGTCGGCACCGAGGACGTCGAGGGCGAGAGCCTCGACCACTACTCCATCGTGCTCGACGGCAAGGCGCTGCTGGAGAACCTCGACCCCGAGATGGCCGGGCTCGCCGAGTCGCAGATGCCCGACACGATCGCCTACGAGATCTTCCTCGACGGCGAGGGCCTCTTCCGTCGCGCCGAGGTCGACATGGGCGCCACCGGCCCCATGACGATGACCTACGACAACTGGGGCGACCCGGTCGACATCGAGGCCCCGCCGGCCAGCGAGGTGCAGTCGATGGAGGACCTGATGGGCTCCATGGGCGGCATGAGCTGAGCCCCACCACCCAGCACGACGACGAAGGGCGCCTCCCCGGCCGGGGAGGCGCCCTTCGTCGTACCTGGTGCAGCGGGTCAGCGGCCGCGCATGTTCTGCCGCATGCCCTTCATGTTGGTCGGCACCGGCCCCTTGGGCAGCGGTACGGCGGAGCGGTTGGCGTCGAGCGCCTTGAGCCGGTTGAGGATGTCGGTGATCTCGGCCGGCTTCACCTGGCGGCCCAGCTTCTGGACGTGCTTGACCAGCTTCGGCAGCGGCACCTGGCCCTCCTCGCGGCCGCAGACGACCTCGTGGATCGGGGCGCCGCCGGCGACGCGCTCGTGCTTGCGGCGCTCGGCGGTGAGCAGCTGGCGGGTGCGGTGGGCGTTGCCCTCACCGATGAGCACGATGCCCGGAGGGCCCACGACGCGGTGCACGACGTCCTGCTGGCGGGTGAACGCGACCGCCGGGGTGGTCGTCCAGCCGCGGCGCAGCATGCGCAGGGCGGCCGCGGCGGCGCCGGGCTGACCCTCCATCTGCCCGTAGGCCGAGCTCTGGGCGCGGCGGCCGAAGACGATCAGCGCGGCCAGCGAGCCGAAGAGCAGCGCACCGATGGTGGAGAGCACCCAGGCGAGGGCGCCGGAGCCGGGCAGGATCCAGAAGATCGCGAAGCCGACGGCGGCGGCGACCACGAAGGCCAGCAGCAGCCACAGCCCGATCTTGGGGTCGGTGCGCTTGGTGATCTTGTAGGTCTCGGCGAACTGCTTGCGCCGGCTCATCGCCTCCGGCGCTGCGGGTGCGCCGGACTTCGCGGCGGCGTCCTTCTTCTTGGCCATGCGGGCGTGCTGCTCCCAGTCGTGTCGGTCGTGCTCAGGCCGAGGCGCCGGAGCGGGCCTCGATGGCCTGACGGTACAGGCGCCCGGCGCGGTAGGACGAACGCACCAGCGGGCCCGAGAGCGCGCCGGCGAAGCCGATCTCCTCGGCCTCGGCCTGGAGCTCGACGAACTCCTGCGGCTTGACCCAGCGCTCCACGGGGTGGTGGCGCACCGAGGGGCGCAGGTACTGCGTGATCGTGATGAGGTCGCAGCCCGCCTCGTGCAGGTCGCGCAGCGCCTGCGAGACCTCCTCGCGGGTCTCGCCCATGCCCAGGATGAGGTTGGACTTGGTGACCAGGCCGAAGGCGCGGGCCTGGGTGATGACGTCGAGGGAGCGCTCGTAGCGGAAGGCCGGGCGGATCCGCTTGAAGATGCGCGGCACGGTCTCGACGTTGTGGGCCAGCACCTCGGGGCGCGACTCGAAGACCTCGGCCAGCAAGTCGGGCTTGCCGTTGAAGTCGGGGATGAGGTTCTCGACGCCGGTGCCGGGGTTCATGTCGTGGATGGCGCGCACGGTCTCGGCGTAGAGCCAGGCGCCGCCGTCGGGCAGGTCGTCGCGCGCGACCCCGGTGATGGTGGCGTACTTCAGCTGCATCTTCTGCACCGACTCCGCCACGCGGCGGGGCTCGTCGCGGTCGAGGGCCTCGGGCTTGCCGGTGTCGATCTGGCAGAAGTCGCAGCGGCGCGTGCACTGGTCGCCGCCGATGAGGAAGGTGGCCTCGCGGTCCTCCCAGCACTCGAAGATGTTGGGGCAGCCGGCCTCCTGGCACACCGTGTGGAGGCCCTCGGACTTCACCAGGCCCATCAGCTCGGTGTACTCCGGGCCCATCTTGGCCCGGGTCTTGATCCACTCGGGCTTGCGCTCGATGGGGGTCTCGGCGTTGCGGACCTCGAGTCGGAGGAGCTTGCGGCCGTCAGGAGCAGGAGCAGTCGTCACCCCTTGACTCTACGCCGGTGGGCCAGGTCACGAGGAGTCGGCGAGCCCGGGCCGGCGCCGGCCGCCCGGGTCGGGGAGCGGGCCGGGTCAGGGCACGTCGCGGCGGCGGAACGACACCACGGAGGCCGCGCCCAGCGCGAGCAGCACGACGCCGACGTAGGAGCCGCCCTGCACGGCGCCGATGCGCTGGGTGGCGTCGCAGTCGAGGCGGGGTCGGGCCATGCCGGTGAGGCAGGCGGGCTCGAGGTCGGAGTCGTCGTAGTAGACGACCTCGTTGGTGATGGCGGCCAGCACGTTGAGCTGGGGCTGCCAGCGCTGGGTCTCCTGGCCGCCGAGGACCCCGATGAGGGTGCCGCCGAGCACGGTGAGGGCGAAGACGACGCCGAGCGTGGCCACCGTGCTGCGCAGCAGCATGGTCAGCGCGTAGCCGCCGAACGCCGCGCCCGCGGCGACCAGGCCCGTGCGCAGGCACTGCTCGAGCCCGTCGAGCAGCACGCCGTCGCCGGTGCTCAGGTCGCGGGAGGAGGCGATCGCCATCAGCGCCAGCCAGCACGCCAGACTCACCAGCAGCGCGACGAGGAGCCCGACCGCGCCGACGGCGAGCGCCTTGGCCGCCCAGACGCGCCCGCGGCGGGCCTCGAAGAGCAGCTGGTTGCTCATCGACCCCGTGTTCCAGTCGTGGCCCACGAAGGTCGTGCCGAGCATGACCATCAGCAGCACCAGCACCGAGGCGACGACGACCATCGCCCCGCCCTCCAGCGATTCGGACAGGTCGAGCGGGCTGCGCCCGGCGTACGACGACACCACCTCGAGGCGGCAGGCCTCGGGGAGCTCGGCGGCCGCGACGTCCTCGAGGCCGTAGAACTGCGGCTCGCGGCCGCAGGAGCGCACCTCCTGCCGCAGGAACCGGCCGCCGTAGTCGGCCTCGGCCGAGGCCAGGTCGGCCTCGGAGAGGGGGCGGGTGCCCCACGCGGTGGCGCCGACCACGACCGCCGGCACCAGCACGGCGGCCGCGAGCAGCAGCACGACCGCGCGGCGCCAGCGCAGGCGGGTGAGCTCGACCGTCAGCAGGGCGCCCATCAGCGGCCTCCCAGGGTGTCGTCGGCGGTGAGGGCGAGGAAGTAGGACTCGAGGTCCTGGCGCACCGGGGTGAGCTCGCTCAGCCACACCCCGGCCTCGGCCAGGGCGCGGGTGACGCGGGCGGGGTCGTCGGTCTCGACGGTGAGGGCGTGGTCGGGCTCGGAGCCCGGGTGGTCGGGGTGGTGATCGGCGCGGTGGTCGCCTGGGTGGTCGGCGGGGTCCTCGGCGGGGCCGGTGACGGCCAGGCCGGCCTCGCGCAGCACGCGGGCGGCGAGGACGGGGTCGGGCGTGACCACGCGGTGGGCGGCGGCGCCGGCGAGGAGGTCGTCGACGGTGCCGCTGGCCAGCAGCCGGCCGTTGCCGATGATGGTGGCCGAGGTGCACACCTGCTGCACCTCGGCGAGGATGTGGGAGCTCAGCAGCACCGTGACGCCGGCGGCGCCGAGGTCGCGGACGGTGTCGCGCACCTCGCGGATGCCGGCCGGGTCGAGGCCGTTGGTGGGCTCGTCGAGGATGAGCAGGTCGGGGTCCTTGAGCAGGGTGGCGGCGATGGCCAGGCGCTGCTTCATGCCCAGGGAATAGGAGCGGTAGCGGTCGGCGTCGCGGCCGGTCAGCCCGACGGTCTCCACCGCGGCGTCGACGCGCGCGTCGGGGGCGCTGATGGAGCGGGCCAGGAGGAGGAGGTTCTGCCGACCGGTGAGGTGGGGGGAGAACTTCGGCGACTCCACCACCGCGCCCACGCGGCCGATGACGCTCGGCAGGCGCTGCGGCACCTCCTCGCCGAAGAGGCGCATCGAGCCGGAGGTGGCCCGTGAGAGCCCCAGCAGCATGCGGATCGTCGTCGTCTTGCCCGACCCGTTGGGGCCCAGGAAGCCGTGGACCCCGCCGGCGGGCACCGCCAGGTCGAGGCCCTGCACGGCCACCCGCCTGCCGCCGCGGCGCGACGCGTACTCCTTGCGCAGGCCGCTGGTCTCGATCACGAGCGCGCTCACCGGTGTCCTCGATCCTCCCGACGTCACGGCGCCGGTCGGGTGATCAAAGCAGCCGCCCGCCGGCGGTGCGCGGGGGCGCGCCGTACGGGGTCTTTACCCGCGGGGGGGGGGGGGGGGGGGGGGGGGGGGGGGGGCGGGGGGGGGGGGGGGGGGGGGGGGGGGGGGGGGGGGCCGGTGACGGGCCCGGTCACTGGTTGGGCCGGGGCTCGCTGACCGCCTCGTCCTGGGCGCCGTCGGCGGGGTC